>JANOGQ010000295.1:0-7264 GCA_031406105.1 Lysobacterales bacterium
GCCCGCACCTGTGCTGCTATCAGTAAGTCATTGGGGCCGATGGGTGTGCCTTGGGTGGCCAGGTATTTGCGTATCTGTGTGTAATGTCGGTCTGCTGGTGATTCCAGGGGAAGTACATTCAATGCAGAAAGTAACAGCTCAACCCGTTCGGTCAGTTTCCTGGAGCCCTTTTTTTCCGCTCCAGATCTCAACTCTGCAGCGACCACAATGCTGGTGCATACGCTGCCTTCACCTGCTGATGCAATGCGCTGGGCCGCTTCGCCCTGTGGACTCCTGATCAGGTCCGAAAGGATATTAGTGTCAAGCAGGTAGCGGGGCGCCATTTTCAAAGATCCGGCTCATCCAGTTGCGGCAAGTCCTCATCAATATCAGGAAATTCCTCAGTCAGAGGTTCAAGGCTTGCCAGTAAAGCGAGCAGTTGCCCCTTGCGTACAGGCTCGATTATCAACCGGTCACCCTCTTTACGCAGTATGGCTTCCTCGCCTTCGAGTTCGAACTCGCGGGGAATGCGCAAAGCCTGGTTGCGACCGTTGCGAAAAAGCCGTACATGTCGTTCAGTTTCATTCATCGTGATCACCTTAATGTTGGTATAGGCATAGGCATAGGCATAGGCCAAAGAATACGCATGAATGCAGCCTGGATCAAGACATAATGGGGTCAACCCTTAGCCGCCTCCGGAGTGGACTAACCTGGGTTTATCGGACATCCTGCCCATGACACACTGGAATACAGAACACCCTTTGAAGTGGAACAACAGTATCAAAGGGTGGCTTAATTAATGTGTCCGATAATCTGGGTTGGCTCACTCTGACCCCACTTTTGGTTTTTACAGGAGTTTCGCATGCCCCCACCCTTACAAAGCATCATCATCCTCGGTGGCGGTTCTGCGGGCTTTATCGCTGCCCTGACTTTCAGGGCCATGTTGCCGCAGATGCGGGTTACGGTGTTGCATTCATCCGGCATACCCGTTATTGGCGTCGGGGAATCTACAACCCGCGCTCTACCCAATTTCCTGCACAACACGCTAGCGCTGGATCGGCAAGCCTTTTACCGTGACGTCCGGCCGATCTGGAAAGTTGGCCAAAGGCTGGATTGGGGCGCCAAAGACCGGCCGCATTTCAACTACCCTTTTGATACTTTCCTGACCAGCAAGCGACCCGGTTTGCGGCTGGCCAACCTGCATTACTGCCTGTACGACATGAATGATGCAGGGCTTTGTTACAGCCAGATGGACCAGCTGCGTTCGCCGGTGTTCGTCGATGCCTCCGGCCGCGTTACCCTGCGCGAACGCTTTGGCTACCACATCGAAAACAAGCGCTTCCTGGCATTCCTCGAAAAGACCGCAGCCGAACGTGGCGTAGAGATTATCGATGGCCAGGTGCAGCAGGTAGTTCAGGCTGAAAATGGCGACATCGCTTCGCTGAATCTCAAAGATGGCTCCGTATTGTCAGCGGACCTTTATGTGGATTGCTCCGGTTTTCGCTCCTTGCTGCTGGGTGAAACCCTCGGAGTGAAGCGGGTGCCCTACAGTAACAACCTGTTTGTAGATTCTGCCGCGGTGGGTTCCTGGAAGCGCGACACACCCATCATTCCCTACACCAAAGCCAACACCATGGAACACGGTTGGTGCTGGAATATTGAATTCACCGAGCACATAACTCGCGGTTATGTGTTTTCCTCGCAATTCTGTTCGGATGAGGAAGCTATCCGTGAGCTGAAACAGAAAAACCCCAAACTGGGCGATGATATCCGCATCATCCGTTTCCCTTCGGGGCGTTATGAAAATTTCTGGGTTCGCAATGTAATTGCGATTGGCAATTCATCTGGCTTTGTTGAACCGCTTGAAGCCACCGCCCTGCAACTGATCGTTGAGCAGCTGCGGTTTACTACCAAGGCTTTGCTGGACAGCGATGGTGACCCATCGCAAGCCATGATTGATTTTGAGAATTATCGTTACCGCGAGCGCTGGGATGATGTACAGGATTTCCTGGCCTTGCATTACAAATTCAACCAGCAGAGCGATTCACCGTTCTGGCAGCATTGCCGGGCTGAGACGAATCTTGGCAAAGCACAGGAGTTTGTGGACTATTACGTCAAGGCCGGGCCAACCATACTTTCGCTGGGTATGTTTGGCGAACGCAGCATTTTTGGCTACGATGGCTATATGAACATGTTGCTCGGTATGAAAGTTCCCACTGAGCGTCCGCCGCGTCTCAGTGAGGCTGACAAAGTGGGCTGGAAGAAGCATCAGGCAGAGATTCGCCAGCGGGCGGGCAGTGCGCTGAGTCCTGAAAAAGCCCTGGAACTGTTACACAGCCCAAGCTTCAACTGGCAGGCGCTACAGATGTAGCAGCAAAAGCGTCAATAATCGCCGCCTGTTTTTTTTTCGCTCAGTAACTGCGAATCCCAGAAATGCCAGCAGCATGCGTTCACGGACTTGCGGGGAAGACTTAGGGAAACTCTGATTTATTCAGAGTTTCTGCGGCATAAGGATGTGCCGCCATTTTCAATGATTGTAAATCATTGAAAATGAAGCCAAACAAAAATGACACTTTTTGTTTGGCGCGCTCTGATAATTCAGGGATGAATTAATCAGAGTTGCCTTAGTTGATTTGCTCATGGCTTACATTCTCTTAAAGGCTTGAGCTTCCACAAAACCCGGGAGGAGGCACTGCCCCGACTGAATTACCGGGATGCATATCCTGGACCACCACGGAGAAATCAATTTTGATGAAAACCTTGACCGCATTATTCGGCATCGCAGCGCTAACCCTGGCCACCCATGCCGTGGCTGATTCCACCGAGGCCCGTTGCGACATTTACGCGAAAGGCTCGGACCACACCGACGTAATGATCCCGTGCGACTTCGGCCAGCGCCAGGGCAACGTTACCATTACGCGTTCGGATGGAATCACGCATGAGCTGGTGCAGGATGGTGACCAGCCCGGCAACTACCGCGACCAGGACGGCCAAGTTGTTTACCGGCAGGCCGGCCTTGGCGAGGACGGCCTGATCTTCCGTTTCCCGGGCGAGAGTGTTTACGTCTATTGGGACACGACCGCGCTGCACCCCGACGATTCCGATAACCCAACCGCAGCTTTCGCAACTGCGGATTACGATGCGACGATGCTGTTGCGCTGTGGAATGACCGGATCAGATGACACGGGTAGCTGTCCTGCGGGCGTGCTGCGCATGGAGGGCGGCCAAGGCTCCGTCGTAATCATCAGTCCGGCGGGTGAAGAGTTCACGATCAATTTCATGAAAGACTCCGTCAACGCGACCGCAGGCGAAGTCGAGGCTAGTATGGAAGGCGATACCTGGATCGTCATCGTCAACGGCAAGGAGCGCTACGAAGTTCCGCTGGCTGCGATCGAAGGCGGTTAGCCGGGACTCAAGAACACTGCGGTCCGCCTCAGCACCGGCGCCGGCAGGGCATATCCCGTGCTGCTTTTTCGCTCCCCATGGACAATAAAAACTGTATCCGGCCCCTTTTTCCCGGCCCCTTTTTCCGCTACCGTACTCCAAGTACCGGCAAGTTGAGTTTACAATCGCGCGATGCCTGCACACCGAGTAAGACATTCAGTAACCCTAGCCCTGATGGTTGGGCTTGCTCTCATCGGGAATTCCGCGATAGCAGGGGAATCATTCAACCTGGATTTCGGGAATTCGTTTACCGGGCTACCCGGCACTTACGGGGCAGCATCCGGCCAGACCGGAACCTGGATTGACGTTTTGGCGGCCACGTCGACCGCTAACCTGACCAATGTGTCGGGTCAGGCCACATCGGTGAGTATCACCCTATCGGGAGACCCCACTGCCGCTGGGTCGGCAACCACTAACGACGGCATTCTGCTTCGCGATGCCGTGGCCTCCAGTCCTTTTGGAGGACCTATTTCCGTAACGCTGACAGCTCTGCCCGATGGTGTTTACGACGTGTATTACTATTTTTACGGCGCGACCTCGGGCTTGAGCATGAATTCCGTGGCAATGGCTAATCTGGCAGGGGGCAGCGCGGACACGCTGGGCAACGAGGGCACCAATTGGGATGTCCTGCGAACCACTGTCAGCGGTGGGGCTTTGTCAATTACCGCTTCCGGCAGCGATAGCCTGAGCGGTATCCAGATCGTGTTCGTACCCCCTCCAGAATTGATCTTTCTTGATGGATTCGAGTAATAAGGACTCTGTATTCAGTTTTCCCGTTAAGCATTTGCACAAGCTTGTTATTGCAATCACCGCTCTAAGCAGTCTTTGCATGAGTGAGGTCCCGGCAACGGAGAGTCCGGGTGCTGTGGCCTGGGATTTTACGGAAGCATCGGCAAATGTTGGACTGGATTATTCACACAGCTACGAGAGTTACACCGAAATCAGGTCCATCGCTAACGGCCTGGCGATTGGTGACTTGAACAACGATGGCTGGGATGACCTGTTTGTGGTTACAGGCAACAGTTTGAGCATGGGCTTAAACGGCAACCCGAACAAACTGTACATCGCCCAGGCGGACGGCACATTTTCCGAGGCTTCAGCGGCCTGGGGCCTGAGCAGCAACGACACCTTTTCGGCCGGCCCGCTGATTTTTGACTTCAACGGTGATGGCTGGAACGACCTGCTGGTCGGTGGCGTTGGCGACAACCGGATTCGAGCGTACAAGAACACCGGAGGCAACGCATTCAGCGACAACACCGCACTGTCAAACTTGTTGGGCTCGCTCAATACCATTAACAACATGAGTATGGCATCGGCAGATATCGATCTCGATGGTGACCTGGACCTGTTTGTGGCGCACTGGATTTCAAACAATCAGCCGATGTTATTCAGCAACAGCGGCACCGGGCATTTCGTGGATGTGACCACGAGCAAAATGACCGGAACAAAACCCTATTGGGTCTTCACTCCGGCCTTTGTTGACCTGAACAATGACAACCGGCTGGACCTGGCCCTGACCAACGATTTTTTAAACGCTTCGATGAATCTCGGGGGATCCAGGTATTACCTGTTCGAAGGCAGTGCTAATCAATTTGTAAACCAGGGTCTGCCGATACCGAAATCTGTGGATCCTTTTCAAGGCCCGGATGAGAATGGCATGGGCGGCGCGTTTGGTGACTACGACAATGACGGCGACATGGACTGGTTTGTATCCTCTATCTGGGATACGGATGGCGTGACTGAAGGCAATTGGGGCGTTAGTGGCAACCGCCTGTACAACAATGACGGCAATGGTAACTTCACCGATGTAACTGACACGGCAGGTGTGCGGGTTGGCTATTGGGGATGGGGTTCGTGTTTTGCGGATTTTAACAACGACGGTCACCTGGACCTGTACCACGTGAATGGGTTCGAGGTCATTACTCCAACACCTGAAACTGAATTTGTGGATGATCCGGCCCGCATGTTCATCAACAACGGGGATGGCACGTTCTCTGAACAGTCCGCAAGCCTGGGTGTAAACGATACCGGCCAGGGCCGGGCCATTTTGTGTTTTGACAATGATCGTGATGGCGACATTGACATTCTGGTGAGCAACAACCGCGGTGATTCGAGGTTTTTCCGGAACAATCTGAGCAATGGCTACCACTGGATTGAAATCAAACTGTTGCAGGACCCTCCCAACCACGAAGCCATTGGTGCCAAAGTTCGTGTGACGGTCAGTGGTTTAACCCAGATTCGCCAGGTTCTTTCGGGCGGTAGCTTTGCCTCATCACACCCATCTGCCCAGCATTTTGGTCTGGGTGTCAACACAATGGTTAACAGCATCGAGGTAACCTGGCCCGATGGCCAACTGGATACCTGGCTGGATGTCGCGGCTGATCAATATCTGGTCCTCCAAAAACCGAAACACCTGATCTTCCAGGACAGTTTCGAAGAAGTCCCTCTCTGGTGATCTCAGCCGGCAACGATCAAAATTCATCCCAGTGAAAGCTACCCTTTAAGGAATTTCAACTTGGGACCTGCTGCCCTTTCCTGTCCTATAGCAGACCTTGGCCGGCCGGCTTGCGCAATCAGCCTTTCTGATCCGTGGAAAAGGGGCCGGATACAATTTAAAACTGTATCCGGCCCCTTTTTTGGCAACCGGTTGTTAGCTGCGTTCATGGAACGACAATCTCCACGTAAGCTCCGGGCTGAAGCGCGTCGATTTGGGCGCATACCGCTGCAACATGCCGCTCGATGCGGGGCCAACTGGTGGACAGTAATACTGCTATTGCCAGGTGGCGCTCAGATCGATTCTGCTGATACTTGAGACTTTGATCAGTTGTTACGAGAGCGTCGAATCCATCACCTTCCGCACGGCTCAACAATTCGCCGTTTGTCAGCGAAGCCCAACCGAGCTCAAATGCGGTGGAGACAGTATGCGCAAAGAGGTGGCTCCGAAGCGGAACGGGAGTACCTTGGTCAAATAACAGGCGCACCTACGCTACTTGCAGTGATCGCGCCGTATGCTCAAGCACCGTGCGCACCTGTTCGGTCGATACGCCAGGGAACCAGCGCACGAAGTCAGAGATTTGCGCGCCGTCCTCCAAATTTTGAAACAGCGACTCAACAGGAACGCGGGTGCCACGAAATACCCAGGCGCCGCTTACGCGGTCTGAATTGCGTTCAACCGCAGGGCATGTGCTCCAGTCGATCATGACGTGATGCTACGCCTGAAAACCCGATTCTTCAACGCACCTGACTCGAGGATAGGTGGCATAAAAGCTATATTGCCGGAAATTCACAGTTACGGAGGGGCCCATATACTTATATTTACTTTCCGCGGATTGCGAGATCTGGCGAAAGCGACGAAAGCGAGGACACCCATGACATTTTTTAGACTGTAACGCCGGCTAATCGCTAGCACGGTCGTTGCTTTTGGCGATTGGTAATTGATGGCCAGAAAAAGCACTTGAAGCAGCCAAATGGGCTTCCATTTCCGGTCTCAGTTGGTCAGAAATCGTGATTTGGGATATGTGGGGTCAGAGTGAAAGCCCGGGTTTTTACTCCGACCCCACGTATCACTGACTCCAGATATCAGACCCCAAACATCACAGATGCATATTTCGTGCACCAGGTCTTCGCCGGCATTGGGGCTTGAGTTATTCATCCCGGTTTTTCCCCATGGACAATAAAAACTGTATCCGGCCCCTTTTTTCTCGGCCCCTTTTTCCTTTTTCAGGCCCCTTTTTTATTTATCCACTCCTTTTGCGCTGCCCGGTACATTCATTGCCGGGTTGTGGTTGAAAAAGTTGAACGGGCGTAGCTGGAAACTGCTCCACATGACGGGCATAACCGG
>JANOGQ010000306.1:0-4130 GCA_031406105.1 Lysobacterales bacterium
CAGTACGATGCCATCTTCCTCACGCTTGTAGGATGCCCCGGTCGGGCAAACCGTTACGCAAGCTGGCTGATCACAGTGCAGGCAGGAGCGCGGGAAATTAACCGTTTGAGTGTGCTCGCCATTATCCGTTTCATAGACATGCACCCGGTTGAACCAGACACCCATCGGGTCTTTGCTGTAGGCATTGAAGTCGGTCAGCGGAGCCGAGTGCCCACCGGCATTCCACTCCTTGCAGCTGACCGCGCAGGCATGGCAACCCACGCAAATATCCAGGTCAGTCACCAGGCCTAATTTTTTCTGGGTTTTTTCTGGCAGACTGGTCATCGCTTATCCCCGGATTTCATTCGCTGCTCCGATAAGACCTGCATGGGCAAGACCTGCATGGGCAAGACATCCTTGGGCAAAAACTGCTCACCAAAGCGCAGTGTCTGTGGCGCCTTCTGCAATCCTGGCAGCGCTGTGAGCGGCTCAAACTGCGGCTCACTGCCTGCTGCACCATCAGCAGCTTTGCTGATGCGCACCCGCAGGTCAAACCAGGCTGCCTGGCCGGTAACCGGATCGGAATTGCTCATGCGATCGGGGCCTCCGGCCTGCTTGCCCGGCAACAGTTCAGAGATCAGGTGATTGAGCAGAAAACCTTTTTCGCCTTCGGCGGCCGCAGGGTCCAGGTTCCAGGCGCCCCGGCGCTTACCGATGGCATTCCAGGTCCAGACGGTATTGCGCTCACAACCGGTCATGGTGCGTATCTGTGCCTTGATCTTACCGTGACGGCTTTCCACATGGACCCAGTCATCATCCTTCAGCTCCAGCTCTGCAGCCAGCGCTTCATGCAGGTAAAGGCGATTGTAGCCATGGATCTGCCGCAACCAGGCATTCTGTGAGCCCCAGGAGTGATACATGGCAGCGGGCCGCTGTGTGATGGCGTGCAGGGGAAAGTCCTGATCGGATTCTTCTGTTGATTCGAGTGCTGCATACCAGATGGGCAAGGGGTCAAAATAATCGCTGATCCGTTGCCGGAGATGTTCAGGAGGTAGCAGCTTGCCATGCCCCTGCGCTGCCAGGCGAAAGCGCTGCATGGGCTCGGAATACATTTGCATGATGATGGGCTGTGCCTGCGGAATCCAGCCCTGGCTGTGGGCATAGTTCAGGTAATCGCGGTTGGCATGCTTGAAATAGAGCTGGCTGTCGGGCAATTTGAACTGCCAGAAACAGCCGTTCTCGATGTATTTCTCCAGTTGCCGGGGATTGGGTTCACCGCGACCCTGTTGTTCACCGTCCTGGCCGCGCCAACCTGCCAGTGGGCCTATGCCGGGCAGGCGTTGATGGTTGACTATGTAATCAGGATAACCTCCGGGGTAGCGTGGTTTGCCGTCTGCCAGCACAAAAGCCGGCAAGCCCAGGCGCACGCCCAGATCAATCAGTACTTCCTGGAAAGGCCGCACCGCCCGTTGCGGCTGCAACACCGGCTGGCGTATCGAATCGCCCGGGCCATGGGCAGAGCTGATGGGGCGATCCAGCAGGCTGATGCAATCCCAGCGCTCGAGGTAGGTGGTATCGGGCAATACCAGGTCGGCATAAGACACCATCTCCGAGGCATAGGCATCAGAATAGATGATGTAGGGAATGCGGTACTCACCGCTGGCGGGATCAATGTCCGTCAACATGCTGATGGTACCCGCGGTATTCATCGACGAATTCCAGGCCATATTGGCCATGTAAAGAAACAGTGTATCTACTGCATAAGGATCGGCTGCCCAGGCATTGTGGATCACCATGTGCATCAGCCCATGGGCTGCCAGGGGAAATTCCCAGCTGTAGCCCTTGTCGATGCGCATCGGGCTGCCATCGTCCTGCAGCAGCAGGTCCAGAGGACCGCTGACAAAACCCAGAGGAGGCCCGGGCATGGGCTGGCCCGGCCTGATCTCGCTGGGCTTGCCAGATGGCTTGGGGCCCGGCGGACAGGGCCGCGGAAAAGGTGCTTTGAAACGGAAGCCACCCGGACAATCGATGCTGCCCAGCAACATCTGCAGGAGGTGAATGGCGCGGCAGGTATGAAAGCCGTTGGAATGCGCTGAAATACCCCGCATGGCATGCATGGCCACCGGGCGACCTTTCATCTTGTCGTGCTTGCGGCCAGCCCAGTCAGTCCAGGCAATATCCAGCTCGATCTCCTGCTCGAACGCTGCATGCGCGAGTTCGGCGGCAATACGCCGGGTGGTGTCGGCAGGAATTCCGGTCCGGCCTGCTACCGCCTCAGGTGAATATTCTTCAGCCAGGTAGCGATGGGCCAGAAGTTCGAAAGCAGGCCTGCCCTGGCGGCCATCGGGCAAAGTGAAGATGCCGTGTAAGGCCGCTGACAGTTCTGGACTTGATGCATCCACCGCTGTATCGAGGTTCTTGTCCCAAGCCAGCGGCTGGCCTGTGGAATCCCGCAAGAACAATCCATCTTCTGCGTGGCCAGCTTCTGATCGCACCAACCAGGCCGCATTGGTATAACGCAGCAGGTAATCCAGATCGATCTGGTGCGTGCGCAACAGTTCATGCACCAGCGCCAGCACCCATAAACCATCCGTGCCCGGGCGGATACCCAGCCATTCATCCGCTATTGCCGAATAGCCGGTTCTGACGGGATTTACCGAAACAAACTTGCTCTCACCGCGGGTTTTCAGCCGGCCCAGGCCCATTTTGATGGGGTTGGAGTCATGGTCCTCCGCCACACCAAACATCATGAAGTAACGGGTGTGTTCCCAGTCGGGCTCGCCGAACTCCCAAAAAGAGCCACCGATGGTGTAGAGGCCGGCCGCAGCCATATTTACCGAGCAGAAGCCGCCATGCGCGGCATAATTCGGCGTACCAAACTGTGCTGCCCAATAGCTGGTCAATGCCTGGCTCTGGTCACGACCGGTGAAGAAGGCGAGTTTGCGCGGATCAACGGCACGTATGGCCGCCAGGCGGTCAGTGGCCAGTTGCAGAGCCTCCTCCCAGGAAATTTCAACAAATTCACCGCTGCCGCGCGGCCCTACCCGTTTCAGCGGAGCCGACAGGCGGGCCGGTGACAGGTGCTGCATGATGCCGGCAGAACCTTTGGCGCACAGCACGCCACGGTTTACCGGGTGGTCGGGATTGCCTTCGATGTAACGCAACTGGCCATCACGCAGATGCACCTTGATGCCGCAACGGCAAGCGCACATGTAACAGGTGGTGTATTTGACTTCGTCAGAGACTTTGGGGGAGGTGTCAACGCATTCCTGTTGCAAAGGCATGGTGTGTTTCCGGACCGGACGAGTGGTAAGCATAAAAGCCCCGCCCACAAAATCACAGTGTTTCCTTGAGAAAAGCGCAGTTGCCGTATGGCAGCCCTTTAGAAACCAGAGTCTAAATGCGCAGCCTGCGCACTTTTCACTGGTTTCCTTCCGGCTGGCGCCAGGGGAACAATTCCCTGCGCCCCGCAGTATTTGTTAAACTGGCCTCGAACAGAAGTCAGACTGGGATGTCAGCTTCACGCATCTGCCATTCTGAACTCGCTGATTGTCGCCAACGCAGCCGGAGCAGAAATTGTCATGAGTCTGGAATTCAAAGGCAAGGACCGCATGCTGGAACGCATCGACCATGCCATCGAAGGTGATTGCCCGGATGAAATCACCGGCTGTTTGCGGCGTGCTCTGGTGGAATGCATTGCTGATCCCGAAATTCGCCTGCCCGACAGTGTCTTTGAAGTTATTTCCGGCCATTACGCGCGTCGCGAAGTGTTTACCCATCCGACCAAGGGCTACTCCATGATCGCCATGACCTGGGGGCCGGGCCAGGGTACGCCCCTGCATGACCATGATGGCCTTTGGTGTGTTGAAGGGGTCTGGTCCGGTTGTATCGAGGTGGTGTCCTATCAACTGCTGGAGCAGCAGGGCGAACGATTCAGGTTCGAACCAGTAGGCACCATCATGGCGGGTTGTGGTAGCGCCGGCAGCCTGATTCCGCCGCACGAGTATCACACCATAGCTAACTCAGATCCGGTAAAAACCGCTGTCTCGGTGCACATCTACAAGCACACCATGCAGTGCTGCAATCTGTTTCATTCTGAAGGCCAGGGCTGGTATCGCAAACAGGCCAAGCAACTGATTCTGGATGCTGCC
>JANOGQ010000313.1:0-1833 GCA_031406105.1 Lysobacterales bacterium
CTCAAGCCCCTGGCCTCAAGCGCAAGGCGATAGAGTTTCTTTTCCTGGTTGAAACGAATGTAGGGACTCACCCGGCTCGAGGGCTTCACTTCCGCCAGTTGTATTTTATCGATCTGCCGGGCACGCGAAGTGGCTTGTTTCGCCTTGGAGGCATTGGCGCTGAAACGGCTGACAAAAGCCTGCAGCTCGCTGATCTGGTTTTTCTTCTTGGCATTGTCGGTTAGCAGGCGCTCACGCACCTGGGTGGAGGCCGTCATGTAGTCATCGTAATTGCCGGGGTAAACACGCAATTCGCCGAAATCCAGATCGGCCATATGGCTACACACGCTGTTGAGGAAATGGCGATCATGCGAAATGATGATCATCGTACTGCTGCGCTCGTTCAGCAGGTTTTCCAGCCAGCGTATGGTGTTGATATCGAGGTTATTGGTGGGCTCATCCAGCAACAGGATATCGGGATCGGCAAACAAGGCCTGCGCCAGCAACACGCGCAATTTCCAACCCGGGGCCACTTGGCTCATCAGGCCAAAATGTTGTGATTCAGGAATTTCCAGGCCCAGCAACAATTCACCGGCACGCGCTTCAGCGCTGTAACCATCCAGCTCGGCAAACTCGACTTCCAGCTCGGCCACTTTCATGCCATCCGCTTCGCTCATCTCCGCCAATGCATAAATGCGGTCGCGTTCCTGTTTGATGGCCCACAACTCGGCATAACCCATAATTACAGTATCAATCACCGTGAATTCTTCGAAGGCGAATTGATCCTGCCGCAACTTGCCCAGGCGCACATCAGCGTCCACTTTCACATGGCCAGCCGAAGGCTCCAGGTCACCACCGAGGATCTTCATCAGGGTGGATTTGCCACAGCCATTGGCGCCAATCAGGCCAAAGCGATTGCCATTGCCGAATTTGGCAGAGATGTTCTCAAACAGCGGCTTGGCGCCAAACTGCATGGTGATGTTTGCGCTAGTGATCACAACAGTACAACCTTTAAAAGTGTTGACAGAGGGCAGCAAGCCAGATCAGCTGGGCCTGCACACATTGTCAGAATAATCAGGTAAGCGAAGGCCGACGCACGGTCAAATGGGCTCACCGGGCTGGCGGGGGCTTCAAAGAAGGCCGCTATGGTAGTGAAAACGGCTCCTCAATACAAGCCAGCAATTCAATAAAAACAATGGATTAGTCAGATTTTGGTGCTATCTTAATATCGCAGGATTACCGGCAGAGGACGCTGGTGTTACTGTTTGAATTCACTGGCATGGCGGCATAAGCCGAAAGAGCGCTGTAGCAATGACGGTTCGCCCGGTATTCCTGGCAGGCATGGCCTGGACCTCCGCTTTCCTGGGTGTAATGAGCCTGCTGGGGGTTTTCGCATTCCACTTTCCTGAATACCTCACTACCCCTCAGCTCAGGCAGGTTTATGAAGTAGCCCAACTCCGCACTCTGTTGTACTCCAGCCTGGTGTTGACGCTGCTATTGGCCGTGCCTGCTTTGCTGTTTTCAAACCAGAAACTTCATGCGGTGACAGCTCTTGGCTGCCTGGTGCTGGCCTGGCTGGCTGGCGGACCCAATGTGCCTTTAGTAGAAGGCTTCCAGCAGCCACGTTTTTACCTGAGCCTGGACTGGGTGCTGCTGGACCTGCTGTTGATGGCCACCTTGTTCATCAATATCGAGCTGTTTTTCCGGCTCAAACCGCAGCAGGGAATTCTGCGCCACGGCTGGCGTGTAGACCTGGCGCATTATGTTGCGAATCATCTGTTCAATGGCCTGATCGTGGTGCTGCTGTTTATTCCTGCCCAAACCGTTGAGCGCTACCTGGGGCTGGATGGTCTG
>JANOGQ010000360.1:0-6995 GCA_031406105.1 Lysobacterales bacterium
ATTCGTGGTTGTCGCCGATCAGGGCAATAAAACGGTTAAGCGGGTGCAGATCAATACCGGTAACGTGACCGATGGACGCGTGGAGATTCTCAAGGGCCTGGAAGCAGGTGCTGAAGTCGTTACTGACGGGCACCACAAATTGCGCAACGGTCAGCCGGTTGCAGTTGATAACTCCAGCTTGCCGGACGACACCGGCAACCAGCAATGAAATTCACTGACATTTTTATTCACCGGCCGGTGCTGGCGAGCGTGATCAGTTTGCTGTTGCTGGTGTTGGGCGCGCGCGCCTTTACGGCGCTGGAATTACGCGAATACCCGGAAATCAGCAATACCGTAGTTACGGTGACTACCGTCTATCCAGGCGCCAGCAGCGAACTGATCCAGGGCTTCATTACTACGCCACTGCAGCAGGCCATAGCCGAAGCGCGCGGCATTGACTTCCTGATGGCCGCCAGCTCCCAGGGCGTGTCCCGCATCGAAGCCCACATGGAGCTCAATTACGATCCCAATGCAGCAGTTGCCGAAATCCAGGCCAAGGTAGCCAGTCAGCGTGGAGCTCTGCCGGCCGAGGCAGAAGACCCCATCATTGATTCAACCACAGGCGAGCAGACGGCATTGATGTACATCGTCTTCAACAGTGAAGAGATGTCAGTAGCGCAGATTACCGATTACCTGTTGCGGGTAGTACAGCCAAAACTACAGGCCGTTCCTGGCGTGGCCAAGGCCGAGTTTTCCAGCAGTGGTTCCTTTGCCATGCGAGTCTGGCTGGATCCGCAGAAACTGGTGGCACTCGATGTCTCCCCGGCCAGAGTTGCGGAAGTTTTGCGGGAGAATAATTTCCTGGCGGCGGTGGGGCAAACCAAAGGCTCCTTTGTTGCAACCAATTTTTCTGCCACGACGGATGTCAGCACAGAGGCCGATTTTCGCCGACTGATTGTGCGTGAAGACGAACGCGCCCTGGTGCGGCTGGAAGATGTCGCCCGAATTGAGCTGGGCCTGGAGAATTATGACAGTGTGAGCTGGTTCAATGGCGATCCGGGCACTGTCATGGCGGTACAGCCAGCACCGGGAGCCAACCCGCTGACGGTTGCCGGCCTGGTGCATGAGGCCATTGAGGAGGTCAAGTTACAACTGCCTTCTGCTCTGAGGGCCAACATTGCCTATGACGCCAGTGCCTACATCAAGGAATCGATCAATGAGGTTTTCATCACTTTGTTCGAGGCTATGTTGATTGTGCTGGTGGTTATTTTCCTGTCTTTGGGTTCGCTGCGTGCCGCCATTGTTCCCGCCATTGCCGTGCCGCTTTCGCTGGTCGGTGGTGTGTTCCTGATGATGTTGATGGGTTTTTCCATCAACCTGCTGACGCTTCTGGCCATGGTGCTGGCCATCGGACTGGTGGTGGACGATGCGATCATCGTTGTTGAGAACGTTCATCGCCATATCGAAATGGGTAAAACACGCTTTAATGCTGCTATTGATGGCTCGCGCGAAATTGGCTTGCCCATTATTGCCATGACTACAACTCTGGTTGCGGTTTATGCGCCCATTGGTTTCATGGGTGGATTGGTGGGTACCTTGTTCACCGAGTTTGCCTTTTCCCTGGCAGGTGCTGTTCTGGTTTCCGGCATAGTGGCACTCACTCTGTCGCCCATGTTGTCGTCCAAAGTGCTGACCCGGCACGGTGAGCCTGGCCGTTTTGAACAGGCTGTGGAGCGCTTCTTCAACTGGTTGGCCAATGCTTACAGGCGCGTGCTGAGCAATACCCTGAACTTCATTCCGGTGACCATGGTGTTCGCCGCTGTAGTTCTGACCAGCATTTACTTCATGTTTGTTACTACACCCAGCGAGTTGGCGCCGATTGAAGATCAGAGCATTCTGTTCATCCAGGCTCGCATGCCACAAAACGTGAACATGGAGTACAACGAGTTCAACATCCGGCGCATGCTGGAAGAGTTCGAGAGCATTCCCGAAGACCGGTCTACCTTCCTGTTTTTGGGGCAAGGGACACCCAGCACCACTTTTGGTGGCTTCAAACTTGGTCCGCCATCCACCCGTGAGCGCTCCAACCTGGAAATTCTTCCGGAATTGCAGGCTGCGCTCAATCGGGTACCCGGTATCCAGGGAGCGGCCTTTCCAAGGCCCAGTCTGCCGGGTTCAGCGCGAGGATTACCCGTGCAGTTTGTCATTACTTCTGCTGCAGATTTCAATGAGCTCGATACTGTAGCCAGTGATCTGATCGGCCCTGCCATGCAGAGCGGTTATTTCGCCTTTTTGCAGAAAGGCATCGAATTTGCGTTGCCCCGCACCACCATGGTTGTTGACCGCGATCGTGCCGGTGATCTGGGTATCTCGATGGAAGATATCGCTCGTTCCATGTCGGTACTGCTCGGTGAAGGCTATGTGAACCGCTTCAACCTCGAAGGCCGCAGCTACAAAGTGATTCCACAGGTAGAGCGCGAGGCACGGCTGAACCGCAGCATGGTGGAAGAGTTTTACCTGCCCACGGCAGCGGGAGAGCAGGTGCCGTTGGCGGCATTGGTGCATTTCATCGATACCGTAGAACCCAGTTCACGCACGCAATTTCAGCAACTGAATGCAATAACGGTGCAAGGCGTGTTGGCGCCAGGTGTGTCCTTGGGCAACGCCCTGGGTTTTCTCGAGAGCACAGCACGACAGAATTTCCCGCAGGGTTTCGGTTACGATTTCAACGGCGAATCCAGGCAATATGCAGAGCAAGGCAGTGCGCTGGTCATCACATTTTTCCTGGCCCTGGTGATTATCTACCTGGTGCTGGCTGCGCAGTTCGAAAGCTGGCGGGATCCCCTGATCATCCTGGTGTCAGTGCCCATGTCGATCGCAGGGGCGCTGATCTTCCTGACACTTGGATTCGCCACTGTCAATATCTATACGCAGGTTGGCCTGATCACCCTGATTGGCCTGATCTCCAAGAATGGCATCCTGATTGTTGAATTCGCCAATCAATTGCGCGTCACTGAAGGCCTGAACAAACGTGAAGCCATCGAGAAATCATCGGCGATCCGATTGCGGCCGGTGCTCATGACTACCGTGTCCATGATCGTGGCTATGGTTCCGCTGTTGCTGGCAGGTGGGCCGGGAGCAGTCAGCCGCTTCCATATCGGCCTGGTCATTGCCACCGGCCTGGGTATCGGCACCTTGTTCACGCTGTTCGTGCTACCTGCAGTTTATATGTGGGTATCCGCGCCCACTCCAGCGCAGGATTTAAACCTTGCTGCAGAGGGTGTGCCTGCTACCTTGACTCACTGATATTGAAATTCGGGAAAAGTGCTGAACATGACAAGTTCTCCAGTAAAAACCCCTGGCCTGACTCATCTGCAAAGGCTGGAGGCGGACAGCATCCATATCATGCGGGAAGTCGTGGCGGAGGCCACACGGCCCGTGATGTTGTATTCGGTGGGCAAGGATTCTGCAGTGATGCTGCATCTCGCCAGGAAAGCTTTTTACCCCTCAAAGCCGCCTTTCCCACTGCTGCATGTGGATACCACCTGGAAATTCCAGGCCATGTACGCCATGCGTGACAAGGCAGCGCGCGAGGCGGGCATGGATTTGCTGGTCCATCACAACCCTGAGGCAATGGCAAAGGGCATCAACCCTTTTGACCACGGCTCGCTGCACACTGACCTATGGAAAACCGAGGGTCTGAAGCAGGCGCTTGACCAACATGGTTTCGACGCTGCATTCGGCGGCGCTCGCCGTGACGAGGAGAAGAGCCGGGCAAAAGAGCGCGTGTTCAGTTTCCGCTCGGCCAATCACCGCTGGGACCCGAAGAACCAGCGGCCCGAATTATGGCGGCTCTACAATGCGCGCAAGGCCAGGGGCGAATCCATGCGTGTTTTCCCCATCAGCAACTGGACCGAACTCGACATTTGGCAGTACATCCACCTCGAAGGCATCGAAATCGTGCCGCTTTACCTGGCTGCGCCGCGGCCCACCGTCGAGCGCGATGGGCTGATCCTGATGGTGGACGATGATCGTTTTCGCCTGCGTGAGGGAGAGAAACCGGTCGAACGCTCCATCCGCTTCCGCACGCTGGGCTGCTATCCCTTGACGGGTGCGGTGCTCAGCGAAGCCAGCACATTGCCGCAGGTGATACAGGAAATGCTCCTGACCACCACATCGGAACGCCAGGGACGCGCCATCGACCACGACCAGGCTGCATCCATGGAGAAGAAAAAGCAGGAGGGTTACTTCTGATGAAGCCGCCTTCGAGTGATAGCGTCTACCAGGCCGACCGGCTGATCGCGCAGGACATTGAAGCTTACCTCGACGTGCATCAACACAAGAGCCTGCTGCGTTTCATCACCTGCGGCTCGGTAGATGACGGCAAATCGACGCTGATCGGCCGCCTGCTCTACGACAGCAAAATGATTTTCGAGGACCAGCTGGCAGCGCTGGAATTGGACAGCAAGCACATCGGCACGCAAGGGCAGGAGATCGACTTCGCGCTGCTGGTAGACGGACTGGCCGCCGAACGTGAGCAGGGCATCACCATCGATGTGGCCTACCGTTTTTTTACAACGGAAAAGCGCAAGTTCATTGTTGCCGACACGCCAGGGCACGAGCAGTACACGCGCAACATGGTCACCGGCGCATCCACGGCCGACCTGGCAGTGATCCTGATTGATGCACGCCAGGGGGTGCTGACACAAACGCGGCGGCACAGTTATCTGGTCCAGCTGATTGGCATTCGCAAGGTGGTTCTGGCCATCAACAAGATGGATCTGGTCGGCTACAGCCAGCAGAAGTTCGACGAAATCGTGGCTGATTACACCGGGTTTGCCGCAAGCATCGGGCTGGATAAATTCCTGCCCATGCCCATTTCCGGCTTGCGCGGTGACAACATCAAGAACCGCGGCGAGAACATGCCCTGGTACCAGGGGCCGACCCTGCTTGCGCACCTCGAAACCGTAGAAGTCGAGACCGAGCGCATGGCGCTGCTGCCCTTTCGTATGGCGGTGCAATGGGTGAACCGGCCCAACCTCGATTTCCGTGGATTCAGCGGGCTGATCAGTTCAGGCGCCGTCAAACCCGGCGATGCGATTCGCGTGCTGCCTTCCGGCCGCACTGCCTCGATCAAGGCCATCGTGAGCTTCGACGGCGAGCTTGATCAGGCGGTGGCCGGGCAGTCGGTTACCTTGACGCTGGACACTGAAGTCGATTGTTCCAGAGGCGATGTCATCTCGGTTGCAGATGCCCCCTGCCAGGTAGCTGACCAGTTTGAAACCACGCTGGTATGGATGGACGAACAGGAGATGCTGCCGGGTCGCCCCTATTGGCTGAAGACAGGCACCTCGACGGTGTCAGCAACCATTACCAAGCCCAAATACGAAATCTGTATCAATACCATGGCGCACGAGGCCGTGGACACGCTGTCGCTCAATGCCATTGGCGTCTGCAACATTTCGCTGGATCGGCCGGTACCCTTCGAAGCCTACAGCGACAACCCGGATCTTGGTGGCTTTATCCTGATCGACCGGATGAGCAACCGCACGGTTGCGGCGGGCATGATTCATTTTGCACTGCGCCGCTCGCAGAACATTCACTGGCAATCGATCGATATCACGCGTGAAGCCCATGCCGTGCAAAAAGGGCAAAAGCAAAGGCTGCTCTGGTTCACCGGTCTTTCGGGTTCAGGCAAGTCGACCATTGCCAATCTGGTTGAGAAAAACCTGCATGCCCTGGGCAAGCACAGCTTCCTGCTGGATGGCGACAACATCCGCCACGGCCTCAATCGCGACCTGGGTTTTACCGATGCGGATCGCGTGGAGAACATCCGCCGCGTGGGTGAAGTTGCCAAGCTGATGACGGATGCCGGATTGATCGTCCTGACCGCGTTCATTTCGCCCTTCCGCAGCGAACGGCGCATGGTGCGCGAAATGCTGCCAGAGGGTGAGTTCGTGGAAATCCACATCGACACGCCGCTCTCCGTAGCCGAGGGCCGGGACGTAAAAGGCTTGTACAAGAAGGCGCGGGCGGGGAAACTCAAGAATTTCACCGGCATCGATTCGCCCTACGAATCGCCCGAGCATCCTGAAATCCACATCGACACAACGACCTTGTCGCCCGAGCAAGCCGCTGAGATGATTGTCGAATACGTACTCGGTGGGGGAAGTTCTAAACCCTAGCGGCCCTCTGAGCGGTCCAGGTTTGCATTCACAAAACCCGATCCTGCAGATGCGATTGTGTTTCGCATGGAACAGCAGGATCTGCGGCCGAAAGACATCGCAAAGTTTTTGGGTGATAAAAACCGCGCTTCCGAAATTCTGGGCAGAAAGCGACCGCTGACCTTAAAAGTCGATTTCCTACACACCGCCGAGTAAAATTCCGTTACCAGCATAGTGCTCGCAGGCAGTACAGTCATGACATGCCAAAAAGCCGCAATTACCTGGTATCGTTAGATGCTACCCACTATTACTCTCGTCCCTGCTGCCTCATCCAGAAAAGGGATCGAATGGCATATGGGCTGATAGTACGCTTTACGTATCACATAAACCCTGATAACTTCCTTCTATGATTCGTGGTTTCAGAGACCGCAGGACCCGACAGTTTTTCGAAGGTGCGGATGTTCGGGAGTTTAGGGGTATTACTGAGCAGGTCGCGCGTCGCTTGACGATCCTCAACAGCGCAGAAACATTGCATGATCTGGCGAACCTGGGAAGCAATCGATTGGAGTTGTTGTCCGGTGACCGCAGGAACCAATACAGTATTCGAATCAACAAGCAATGGCGGATTTGCTTCCAATGGAGAGAAGATGGTCCATTTGATGTCGAAATTGTCGATTACCACTGATTGAGCCAACGACTATGAATATCAAAAATGGAATGCCCCCCGTTCATCCTGGTGAAATTCTTCGGGAAGAGCTGGATGAACTGGGAATGTCTGCAAACTCCCTGGCGGCCAAGTTGGGCGTGCCAGGAAACCGTATCAGCGCCATTCTTATCGGCCAACGTGGCATC
>JANOGQ010000392.1:0-7170 GCA_031406105.1 Lysobacterales bacterium
GAAGTTCTGGCAGAGGTTACAAAGATAATGCCGGATGGTACTTATCTGGACCGCATGGTGATTGGTGAACAATCCGTCGTTATGCAGGGCAAATCTGGAAATGCACAACAACTGATTGAGCTGGTGAATCGCTCAGACCTGTTTGAATCGGCAGGATTTCAAGGGTCTACCCGGCTCGATTCAGCCTCAGGCCTTGAGGTTTTTGAAGTCAACAGTCAGCTCAGAAGCAGGGCAGCAGAATGATAGTTGCCAGCCTGAAGCAGGGGAACAGCAAACTGACGGCAATCCTGCTGCTGGCGATAGCCCTGATCCTGGTTTATCTGCTGTGTTTTCACTGGTTCATACTCAGCCACCTGGCTTATGGGGAAGAAATTTCTGAACTGGAATCGCAACTGGGTCGCTACCGCGTGGTGGCAGCTCAAAAAGAACAGGTTGAGGCGCAACTGGAATTGCTGCAGGGCAGGCGCACAGAATCCAACCTGTTTCTGACAGAGGCTGATTTCAACGAAGCTGCTGCTGCCATGTCGGAACGCCTCAGCCAGATGTTGGGCAGTTTTGCAGATGACAGCTGTCAGATCGTCAGCCGACAACCAGTTCGTGCCCGGGTGGTTGAGCGATTTGAAAAAGTCACCGTGAATGTTCGCATGCGCTGTGATATCGAAGATCTGATGCAGATGCTCTACAGCCTCGAAACCGGCGTTCCAATGATTTTTGCAGAGGAGTTGACGGTTATCAAACCCCGGGCCCGACGCCGCAGCAACCAGCAGGCAGTTGATGATAGTCAGGCTTTGGACATACGTTTTGACATGTCGGGCTACTTGCGCACGGGCAGCAAACCATGAATCGCTTGCTGCAAGACAACCCAATAGGCCTGGCATTGGCTGGCACTGGGGCCCTTCTGGTGTTCAGTATGCTGACGATCGCTATATGGTCATACTTGCCATTGAGTGAAGGTGAGTCCGATAACTCCGGGCTCAGTGATGATTCATTAGTGAAATTGCCTGAACTGGCTGAAAGTCCGCCGGTGCAAAACTATTCCGTCATCGTACAAAGGCCTTTATTCAATGAATCCCGTTTGCCTGTTGTTGAGGCTGATCTCGATTCCGTGGAACCAGAGGACGAAATCCTGGTTGCTGATGACACGGATCTCGAAGTTGAACTCTCAGGTGTGATCATTACTCCCACCTTGCGAATTGCCACTCTGAAGCGAACCGATGGTTCAAAATCACTGGTAGCCCTGCAGGGGAAAATGCTGGAAGGAGAGTTCGGTTCCTGGCAGTTGACTGAGGTGGAAAGCAGAAAGGTCACATTGGTGTCAGGTTCGGGCAAGGAACTGGAGCTGCAATTGCAGGTCCATGACGAGAGAATTGAGCCTCCTGCAGTGCCTGTGCAAGACCCTGAAAAAGCGGCCGACAGCGCGGAAGATGAACAAACGGCGCAGGCAGAGCCGGATAGTGGAGAGCCACTCTCGCGTGCAGATGAAATTCGCCAGCGCATTGCTGAACGCAGGGAGCAGTTGAGGTTGGAAGCAGAAACAGATAACCAGGCTGGCGAAGAAAATGAGCAGCCTAGCTATGAAGAAGCTATCAATGCCATGATCAACCGCCGGCCAGAACCCAAAGAAAAGCCAGAATCTGAAAATGAACAATAGAGGCACCGCGCCAATGAATACTGCGAAATCACTGAGCGCCCGATTATCGAAGCAGCCTGGAAGGCAGCAGCCGAAACAGAATGGCAAGCGCATTTGGGTGGCTTTGGCCGTATTCCTGATTGCCAGTTGTGCGACCTCACCACCACCGATTCGTCCGCAGACTATGGGCCGAGCGGCTCCCGCTCCCGCTGAACCCGTGCCCGATGAAATGGTCGTCGTTGCACCCATTACGGACCCCTCAGTTACACCAGCCGGAAGGGAGACAGAAATCTTCGCAGGCACTGGCCAATTCATTGACGAAGCTGCTGCGGCCCGCCGCCCGGCTCCGGTGGCTGCGGACGGCGAGATTGTGCTCAATTTTGAAGGTGAATCCATACAGTCGGTTGTGCACACCATTCTGGGAGAGGTGTTGCAGGAGACTTTTGTCATCGGGCCAGGGGTGAGTGGTGAAGTTACTTTCTCAACCTCAAAACCCGTCAGCCGGGATCAATTGAAGCCCATTCTGGAACTATTGTTGCGCTGGAATGGCGCAACCCTGATCTGGTCAGAGGGGCGCTTCAATGTTTTGCCCGTAGCTGATGCCATCAAAGGCAATATGTCACCACTCATGAGCCCATCGAGTGCGGCCAAGGGCTACGAAGTGCAGGCTATTCCGTTGCGCTATATATCCACCACGGAAATGGCCAAAATCCTTGAACCCTACGCACGTGAGGATGCGATAGTCAATGCTGACCAGTTCCGCAACATGATGTTCCTGGCCGGAACACCGGAAGAATTGCAGAATTATCGAAGAACCATCGAAATTTTCGATGTCGACTGGCTCGAGGGGATGTCGGTGGGCATCTATCCTTTGCGCACGGTTGAGGTGAGCGCCATCATCACGGAACTGCAGGGCATCTTTGGTTCTGAAGGCGATACGCCGCTGGCTGGAATGTTCCGCTTCATACCGCTCGAGCGCTTGAGCTCGCTGATGGTGATCACCTACCAGAAGGAATATCTGTTCAAGGCTGAAGAGTGGATCAACATCCTTGACCGGGGTGCCGCTGGCGCAGGCAAACAACTTTTTGTCTACCGGGTAAAAAACCTCGAGGCGCCGGCCCTGGCCGGATATCTCACCGAGGTTTTTGGTGGCACGGCTTCAGGCGGACAAAGTACTTCGCAGCGTGGTTCCCTGGCGCCCGGCCTGGAGCCGGTGCAGATTGGCAGTGTCGCGGACTTCAACCAGAATCGCCTGGGCTCTGAAAGTAACGCTTCGGCAAGCAATGGCGGTGAATCAGGCGGTTCAGTTCTGAGCGTTGGCCAGGGTGATATTCGTATTACCTCAGTTACTGAAACCAATTCACTGCTGATTCAGGCCACTCAATCGCAATACAATTCGATACTCGCTGCCATCGAACGGATAGATATTGAGCCCTTGCAGGTGCTTATCGAGTCCCAGGTCCTGGATGTCGAGCTCAATGAGGCACTGCAATTTGGTGTTAACTGGTTCCTGACCAACAATCCTGACCTGATACCGGAAGGTACCGGTAATCCCTTCGGCCGCTACATTGATTCAGTGGCTTTCGGTGGTGCAAAAAATCTGTTTGCAACCATTTCCAGGCCGTTTGGGGATGGGCCCGCTTTTGTGAGCGCCACGATCTCAGCGCTGGATGAGGTCACCGATGTCCGTTCGCTGGCAGCGCCATCCTTGCTGGTACGGAATAACGCTACGGCAACCATTACGGTTGGTACGCAGGTGCCAGTGCAGTCCTCCAGTATTTCTACCGGCAATGACAATGTAGTCAGTAGTGCGCAGTACGTCTCAACGGGCATCACGCTGACCGTTACACCCAGAATCAATCCCGGCGGCCTGGTGTATATGGATATCTCGCAGGATGTCAGTCGCCCCGGCGCCCGCGATCCCGATATTTCAACCAGTGGTAACCCGCCTATCAGCAACAAGACGGTATCCAGCCAGGTGGCAGTGCAGTCGGGACAAACCATTTTCTTGGGGGGGTTGATTGCTGAATCGACCGATTTGGGTCGCACCGGCGTGCCCTATCTGAACCGCATCCCACTGATCGGGCCGCTTTTTGGATCGCGCACCAAATCCAATACGCGCAGCGAAACGCTGGTCATGATTACACCTACCGTAGTGGAGACTACCGTTGATCTGCAGCGTGTCAGCGAAGAGATGGAAAATCAGTTCTCACGGATACCGCCACTGAAGATATCGACATTGATGCGGGAACCCAGGGAGTCAGTTGATGAGCCCTGAATGGTACTCAAGCGCCAGTATTGATGTAAAAAACGGTAAATTTTCGTTAACAAAGTAAGGAATTGTCCCCATGAATGAGTGCTCAATCCGTCGGCTAAGCCCCTGTCAGAATGGTCTCAGGCTGCTGGCAGCAATAATCAGCATTTTATTGCTGGCTGCCTGCGCCAGCACCGAAGATGTAAAAAAGCATCCGGTTCAAGAACGCGCGCAAATGCGTTGGGACGCCCAGTTGGCAGGTGATCTTGATACTGCATACAGCCTTTATTCACCGGGCTACCGATCTGCTAACTCACGGGTAGACTTCGAAATTTCGCACCGCAGCCGTAAAGTCATTGTTACTGCAGCCAATGTGACAGGTAGCGATTGTGACGGTGATGCCTGTACCGTCAGTGCTACCGTTCAGTACCGGGTCGGATCTCCACTACCGGGAGTGTCGAACTGGGAAAGCAGCAGCGAACTGGAAGAACGATGGGTGCGAACTGATGGTAAATGGTGGTTTGTGCCGAACGAATAATGGCTGATTCTGATGCACAGACACCAGCCTTGGGTATGTTGCCGTTATATTGCTTTGGTATATCAATTGTCGTAACATTGTTGCGCGAATGACCAGACATAGGTCGGGTTTGCCTTTGGAGTTGGGTGTCCAGCCAAGAGTCTGGGTGAGTTCGCAAAGCCCCTGTGTACACAAATTAGGAGTGTTGTAATGAACAGAAAAAATCTGACAGCTGCAGTGCTGGCGGGACTGGCAGGAGCTGCCGGTATCGCTGGTACCGCGCAAGCAGTCAATATGAATCCGGATGGATTGGGCCAGGTGCTCATATATCCTTATTACACCGTAAGGGACAGTAACAACACGCTCTTGTCTGTGGTTAATACCACTGACAGCGCCAAGGCTGTTAAAGTCCGTTTCAATGAAGGCTACAACTCACGTGAAGTCCTCGACTTCAACCTGTACTTGTCAGCCTATGACGTCTGGACTGCCCAGCTGTATGACAATGCTGGCACCCCGACAATGCTCACCCGCGATACCAGCTGTACCGTTCCCTATTTCTATGGCAACGCTACCGATGCTTTCGGTAACACCATAGGCCGGCAAGCGTTCCTGAATTTTGCCTATTCCGGCAAGAACACTGATGGCGGCCCAACCACCATAGATCGTGCGAAGGAAGGTCATTTCGAAATCATCGAAATGGGTACCCTGACCGATGATTCTGCAGATGCAGCCAAGAAGCGCGTAGGTTCAGCGACTGCTGCTACTCACGTTCTGAAAGCTGGCAAATCAGTACCATTAAATTGCCAACAGCTGGTAGATAACTGGTCTGTTATCAACAGCGTTGAAGGTATGTGGGTTAAAGATCAGGATTCTGAATTCCGCTCGGATAAAGACGTTGAGCGCAACAGTGGTGGCCTGTTTGGTGGCGCTGGTGTGATCAATGTCGGCAATGCCACGCTGTTTACCTACAACGCCAAGGCCATTCAAGGCTTTGACAAGGATGAGGACAGTGCCAGCTTGCATTTCAAGCCAGGCAGCATCAATCCAAATCTGGATTCAGGTGACCAGACTACGGCCACGATATTCTTTGGTGTACCACAGGATACTGCTGTAGCCCTGACCTACTCACGCGGTGTTGATGCAGTTTCTGCAACAATGATGCACGAATACACCATTAACGAGTTCAACCAGAATGCTGCGCTGAATGCTGCTTCTGAGTGGATTATAACCTTCCCCACCAAGAACTTTTACGTTGACGCTGACCTGCTGGCGGATTTCGATGATGTATGGGTGCCAAAGATCAGCGACCCAGGTTGCGGTGGCTGGATACCTGGCGAGCCGTTCCCCTCACGTTCTGGTCCAAACCCCAGCGATGGTAACAACCAGGAAGGTTGGGAAACATGTACCTATGTAGAAGTGACTGTTGACAATACGGAATCACGTCCTCCGTTTACCAGCCTGTTCGATGGCGAAGCCTGCGAGCTGTTTGGTATCGAAGTCTGGGACCAGGAAGAGAGCCCGAGCACACCAGGAACGGTTACTATTCCGCCTATCGTGTCACCGCCTCCTCCTCCTGGAACCAATCCGGACCCGGACGAGTTTGCGTTCTGCTATGAAGTTAACCGCTTGAAGCTCGGTCCTACCGACGTCTTCGGTACCAGTGATCTGCTTTATACCCTTGATACCGACATTGATGCAGGTTGGGCACGTATCAACTGGGGCGCTGATTCTGATCATGAAGATTCAGTTGGCTTGATCGGCCTGCCGGTTACCGGTTACTGGGCTGTTCGGTACGAAAATGGTTTCCTGGGCACCCCGCAACAGGGTATTCTGGCAAACTATGGTGGGCTGTTTGAACACCGCGGTAACGTACGTCGTTCATACTCTGGTGAGCGTCCTTCACCTGACTAGACCAGTCTATGAAATAGTGTTTAATGAGTTGCAAGACTCATGCAAGAAAAGAAGGGGCTGCTTAGGCAGCCCCTTCGTTTTATGCACATTCAATCGCTTGATGTTTGAACTGAACAATAATGCATGAGTCCTAATTCCGTCGAATTAGAAATGCCACCCAATCCTTCCAAACTGAGAAAACGCCTCACCATGAATTCAACCAGATCTGTGGTTTCCAAGTGCTTTCAAATGCTGATGATAAGCGTCCTGAGCACCCTGTCTTTCGCGCAGGGGTCAGCCTTGGCAATAAACAAAGACGATCCGAACCTGGTATTTGCCTACCAGGGTGAAGCAGTGCTTACGCAGCAGGAACTTGACGCAGCGTTCATGCAAATACCCGAGAGCAGCCGCCTGGCATTCATTCGCGACGGTGCACGGGTAGAACAACTGGTGCGCAATCTTCTGGAAATAAAAATGTTGAAGAACGACGCCATCGAAAACGGTTTGGACGATGACGCTTTGGTCAAGATGGCAATTGCCTTGGCTGCTGACAAGGAGCTGGCGAAATTATGGACTCAACGCATACCATTTCTGGCACCCGAAGTAGATTTCGAAGCCCTGGCTAGAGAAGATTTTCTGGCCAACCCTTCCAAGTACGACAAAAGCGCTTCAATTGACATTACACAAGTTTTGCTGGGCACCGAAACAAGGGCATTAGCAGAAGCAGAACAATTGGCAAAAGATCTGAAAGAACAGTTGAACCAGGACCCTGAGCGATTTCAGAAAATGGTTGCCGAGTATTCTGATGATCCATCAAAGATCACTACATTTGGACAAATTAAAAAAGTAACCAAGGGTCAAATGGTTGCAGCATTTGAG
>JANOGQ010000403.1:0-5832 GCA_031406105.1 Lysobacterales bacterium
GCCGTTTCAGCGCCAATGCCTCCAAGGCCAAGCAGGCCACTTCACGGGCGCGGCAAATCGACAAGATTGTATTGGCTGAGGTCAAACCCTCCAGCCGGGTCAGCCCCTACATCCGTTTCAATCAGGACAAGAAGCTGTATCGCCAGGCGCTTGAGGTGGAAGGCCTTACCAAAGGCTATGGCGAAAAGCCGCTGTTCGAAAACCTCAACCTGCGAATTGAAGTGGGTGAGCGGGTAGCCATCATCGGTGCCAGCGGTATTGGCAAAACCACGCTGCTGCGCACCTTGCTGAGAGAGCTGGAAGCAGACAGTGGCAAGATGCGCTGGTCCGAGAATGCGCATCTGGCGCATTTCGCACAGGACCACACCGCTGATTTCAAAGAAGACATGAGCCTGTATCAGTGGATGGCGCAGTGGGCCAAGAAGCAGGATGACGAACAGGTGATACGCGGTACCCTGGGGCGTTTATTGTTCTCCAATGATGAAATTTACAAACCCGTCAAAGTGATTTCCGGTGGGGAGCAGGGCCGCATGCTTTTTGGCAAGCTTATGTTGCAGAATCCCAATATCATGCTGATGGACGAGCCCACCAATCACCTCGATATGGAATCAATTGAAGCGCTGAACCTGGCGCTGGAAAACTATCCGGGCACCTTGTTCTTCGTCAGTCATGATCGCGAGTTCATCTCCTCGCTGGCAACCCGCATCATCGAAATCACCCCTTATGGTGTGAACGACTTCAAGGGCAGCTACGATGAATACCTGGCCAGCCAGGGCATCATCGAGAATACCCTGCTACGAGCGGCCGTTTGAGTGGCGGTTTGATCGGTAGTCGCAGTTGTGCCACAGATGCACTGGCCTGTTAAAGCCTGGGCGAATTTGGCACACTGGTGTGAGCCGCAATAAACTAACCCGGGGTAAAGAAGCCCGAAATGCGTTTTCCGGTTCCACCATTCAAACCAGCTGATAAAGATCCATGCTTTTGTCGCAGTGGTCATCGCTTCGATGAGTGCTGTGGTTCACGATTGGCAAACCGCCGGGCACCAGCGGGTGTACAGATTTTTCCGGGCTTTCTGGATCCCGAAACCTGCCAGAAGTGGGTCAATCGCCTGGAAAAGCAACCCAGGCTAAGGTCAACAACAACAGATCGAGACGCTACCCGAAAAGGTGGATTGAAGTACGTGGAAGATCCGGCGCGCGTTTGCCATAACGTTCTGGCTGGCACCATGCGCAGCCGGATTATAGCGGCGATCAAGCGTGGTTACCTGCAGGCTTTGGGGGTGAGCGGGCACAAGCTCGCCTGGTTCGAGATGCCGAATATATTGCGCTACGAACCGGGTGGTTTTTATCTGCACCATGCCGACAGCTGCCTTTTTGAGCTTGCCGACCGGACCTGGTACAAAGTTCAGGATCGCGACCTGAGTATGCTGGTTTACCTGAACGATGACTTTACGGGCGGCGGCCTGAGCTTTGTCAAATTCAACTTCCACTATCGCCCCAAGGTTGGCGATTTGCTGGTTTTTCCATCGGATAACCGTTACGAGCACCAGGCGGAAAAAGTGGAATCGGGCATTCGTTATTGTATTGCCAGCTGGGCTGCACTTCAGGGAAGCCGTAAAGTTTTCAACATTCCGCCAAAAGGCGCTGTTTTGCTGTAGAAAAGGATTGGGAAATCCTGCTTGTCTCAGGGTTTTCGTGGTAGGTGGATGTACCCTCATTCTCAGGCAATCTCAGGCCATCTCAGGCCATCTCAGGCAATCTCAGGCAATCTCAGGCCATCTCAGGCTATTTCAGGCCACCTGACGCTGATAACGCAGCACCCGACCGCGCGGCAAGCTGTCATTCACTAAGCCGCTGGCCGTCCGGGTCTGGCTATGGACGTAGCCAAGGCTCACCATGCGTTTGCTGAAGTTGGCGTGATGTCCGCGACCCGGATCCACCAGGATGACCTCACATTCGGGTCTGGCGTGCTGGTTGATAAAAGCTGACAGCGGGATGACGTGGCTGCGTTCGTACAAAAGATCGCTGCCGATGATCAGGTCGAAGCTTCCCATCTCCGGAGCTTTGTCGGTCCAGTTATGGCGAAAAAAAGGAATAGACCGGTGCTGGTTGATGCGGGTGTTTTCCTGCATGAAACTGGCGGCTTGTGGATGAATATCGGTAGCTGAGATGTCTGCCTGCCGATGATTCAGCACCAGGCTGGCCAAAGCTATGCCACAACCTACTTCCAGCACGCGCTTGCCAGCGATATCCTCAGTCAGCATCAGGCTTGCCAGGGCCTCACCTGAAGCCCAGATCACGCCGAACAGTGGCCAGGTTTCCGGCGAAACGCCCATCCGCTCGGCAAGTCCGTCACAATCCAGAAATTCCTGCTGGTCACGCAGCGTGCGGACATGAATGTCCAGCTCGCCAATGGTGAGGGTCTGGTAACGATAACGAAGGGCTGGCATGGATTAATCCATTTTGGAAGGCGGGATCGGGAATGCACTCATGCCGATCGTGCGCCAGGGCCACATGAGGGCCAGGCAACCATGATACAGGAGTCGCGATTACTGGCTTATCGTGCCGACCAGTACCAGCCACACGCGTTCTTCGTTCCTGGCTTGATCACCTAATCCGCTGCGTGCAGCTTTAACCCCAGTCAGCACCAGTAAATTACATCCCCAGGCCGCTGCTTCGGTTTTGGCGCCAGCAATGCCCTTGATGTTGTTGCTTTTCCAGTAGGCATAGTCACGGGGAACCTGCACCGGCTTCCCGGTGTCCAGGCGGTAGTTACCGAACTTACTTTGCAATGCCGCTTCAATTTTGTCTTGTTGCATGTCATAGGTGGTCAGATCAACCAGCTGCACCCGGTGGTAATCAATCGGCTCACCACAATAAGGATTGGTATTTTTCGAATCGAATGCGGAACAGCCAGCAAGACATGCCGAAATGCAGAACAACAAGGCTGTGAAGTGCAGTGTTTTCATGGGCGGCATTCCATATGGACGACCCTATCATAGCTCAAAGCGCGAAATGAACAGCATTCCCTGATGGTTCGAAAGCTACACGGAAAGCGCCGCGGCCAGTTGGCCAGGCCAAGGTTCCTACCAGCGGTGATAGAAAAAGCGGAAATTACCGAAGGGCGACACATACATTTCACCAAACCCCGTGTATTCGGGTTTGATCTGTACCACCCAACCGCCCGGCAAGAACCATCGGGCGGAATTTTGTTCGAGGCGAATAGGTCCGATATCGGCTGGGCCCACCCGGGTCCAGCGAATTCTGCCACTGCGGGATTTCAGCACAAAAACAGTGCCGGGTGCTGCGCCCAGATTTTCTCTGGTCTCCAACACGAAAACCGTGAATCCCAGGAATTCCAGATTTACTTTCGAGATGAAGGGCAGTCCTTCCGAGTCAAACCCGAATGCTTCCGTGTAGAAGGGACCGTCACGGCCGGAATCCCCTGGCAGCACGATATACGCGCCCACCCAGCCCAGCAGCAACAGTCCTGCCAGCAGGAGACTCAAACGATTTGATGAACCTTTGCGCCGCATAACACTCCTTGTTATTGCACCACGTCAGCACAGAGCATATGCCGTGTGTCCAATAAACTCAATGCGGGCTGAGGCGGGCGGTTTGTATCGTGGGGGCTACTCCCTGGGTAACAGTCCAGGCGGCAATCAGGGCATTACCCTTTGAAACCAGTTGCGGAAAGCCGGAGGGTCGCCCGCTGGCCATTCCGCTAATGAGCTGTTCAGGCCCGTATGAGCCATCGGGATGAATGATTCGAATCCTTAGCACACCCTCACCATCCGCTGCTTCATCCAGCCAGCTGATGGCGGCATTGCCGTTGTCCAGAAGTGCTACATCCACCCGTCCAGCAGGCGTCTGCTCAGCAATGTTCAAAGCCGGTCTGAAACTTGCACCGCCATCCTCCGAACGGGCAAAGCGGACGCGGGAGATGTCTTCAGCCATGGTAAACCAGGCGACCACCACGGTATCACCTGCAGCGGCAATGGCTGGACCGTTCACCGGACATCCGGAAATTTTCCAGCCATCGGCGTGCACTGCCAGGCCGGTCTGCCAGGTTCCGTCACTAGCTCTTGCCACATAAATGTCGCGAATTTCTGATTCGTCCCGATTGCGGTAGACAGCGACAGGGCCTTGCCGGGCCAGCGCAACGCCGGTCTGGCAGCAGTCACAGACCAGTGGATCCATTTCAGTTTCTGCGGTAATTTCTCCTCGTGCAGTAATGATCGCTGAACGCAGAGTCATGCCGCCAGCGGCAGGCTCGCCACCATGCGCGTGATCTTTTTCAGCCGCTGTGGTGTTTCGTCCATCCAGCCACAGCAGGCCTACACCATCCTTCCAGGGAAACAGGCTGACAAAGCCATGTTCAGTGGCAGTGTTGTCCCGGTGTGGGGAAATGGCATCGCTCCAGCTGGCGCCGCTGTCGCCGGAAATCGACACGGAGATGTCATAGGTGTAAATACCGCCGGGCCTCTTGCTGAGCCAGTGAGCAGCCCAAAGCGAATCAGAAATGGGAACCACTGATGGAAAGTCCGCCCAGTTAACAAACCAGTTGTCACCCTCAGCTACGGTTCGTGCTGCACTCCATTTGCCCTGGTCCAGGCTTGAAAATCTCAGGCGGATTTTCTCACCATGGGGTTCCAGCCAGCTCAGCACAATGGTTCCGTCAGGTCCCTTGGACAGGTTGGGTTCAGCACTGCCGACTGCTGCCTGGTTGGGCATCTCTGTATAGCTCAAACCTGAGCCTGTATCGAATGCGTAAGCACTGCAGGCCAATAGCCAGATCTGCAGCAGCCAGATTGGTGGCAGACGGATACCAATTGACTGCAAAAATATACGGCTAGCGCTGGAAGTCGGTTTAGCCATTTATGAAAAAACCACTAAACCATTGAGTTTGAACTGGTCTTGCAGCAGCACTTCAAACCGCTCCAGTCCGGCCTGCTGGCCAAGCAGCCGCCAGCAATGCTCCGAAACCGGATTGTCGCGGGCGCGCACGTGATCGAACAGGAGTTGCTTTTCTGCGGCCTGCAATGCCTCGTAGCGATGATCCGCATGTGTGATCCAGCGCTCCACATAGATTTCGCGCGATTCTCCTTCGTGGCAGAAAACGTCGATCAATGCAAACATGCCGTCATTGCTCAGGTGCCGTTTGATGGCCTGCAGAATGCGCAGCTTGTCTTGAGGGTCGCTGAAGTGGTGCAGGGAAAAACTGGCCACCACCAGATCAAAATTCTCCTGCAAGGCCTCCAGGCTGGCCAGGATATCGCCCTCGATCAGCTGGCCGGGTAATTCCAGTTCAGCCAGCCGTTGTTGGGCAATGGCCAACGCACCGGCTGACTCATCAATGCCTGCATAACGCTTGAGTGCGACACTTTGCAGCAAGGGCAGAATGGGTGCAATATCACCGCAGCCCAGGTCCAGTACGCTGATGGGCCGCTGAAACTTCTGTTGGACTTGTTGTTGCAACTGCCCGAAAAATGACCTGTGATCCATGTAATCATGGATCAACAGCTTCTCGTAAACACGCCACTCTTCAAAAATTTTCTCGCCCAAAGATGCTTTCCGCCTGCCAGATTAAATCCAGAGGATAGTTTAACCATTAAGCCTTGCCAATGGCGTCGATCAGGCACCTGCTTTGAATATCGATTGCACAAACTGCAGGCCGGCGACTACAGCAGCCACCTGAGCCTGAATACAATTTTCCTTATCGACCTTTGGGCTGTCGGGATAGACTTCAGTGGTGGTGACATAAGGCGCTTCTGTCATGCCCATGCAGAGACCGGATGCACGAGCGTCGTAGTTGACCACACCCCTTTGCTCC
>JANOGQ010000411.1:0-3356 GCA_031406105.1 Lysobacterales bacterium
GTGGGCCAGAACTGCCAACTCGTGGGTGATGATCTGTTTGTAACCAATACAGTCATTCTGCAGGAAGGCATCAAGCTGGGCGTAGCCAATTCGATTTTGATCAAATTCAACCAGATCGGTACTTTGAGCGAAACGCTGCAAGCCATCGAGATGGCTGATGAGGCCAATTACAGCGCGGTGATTTCACATCGCTCGGGTGAAACCGAAGATTCCACCATCGCCGACCTGGTGGTGGGTACCACGGCCACGCAGATCAAGACCGGCTCTTTGTGTCGATCCGACCGGGTGGCCAAGTACAACCAGTTGTTGCGCATCGAAGAGTCGCTCGGCAAGCGCGGTGTTTATGCCGGCCGCAACGCTTTTTCTAACATTGCTGGCTGGAAAGGTTAAGAACAACAATGCGCGGCCTGCTGCTGGTACTTCTGATACTGCTGGCATTGCTGCAGTACAAGTTATGGCTGGGAGAAGGTGGTTTTGCTGATGTGAAACGGCTGGAACAGAAAGTGACCGAACAGGAGCAGGAGAATGCCTTGCTGCATCAACGCAACCTGGAACTGGAAGCCGAAGTGGCAGACCTGCGCGAAGGCGTGGAAGCCATAGAAGAGCGGGCCCGCAGTGAACTGGGCATGATCAAGCAAGAAGAAGAGTTTTTCCTGGTGGTGCCTTATGACGGCCAAAACAGCGGCCAAACTGACGGCCAAATCAACGGCCAAATCAACGGCCAGGCTAACGGCCAGAAAGACGGCCAGAAAGGTGGTCAGAATAACGACCAACGTAACGGCCAGAATGACGGCCAGAATGCCGGTACGAAGCCTGATGAAGACAACTAAGCGAAATTAATGGCAGCGCGCATTCATGCCTTGCTACCGGCTGCTGGCCAGAGCCTGCGTTTCGGCGGCACCATCATCAAGCAATACGCCAGTTTATTGGGCCGGCCGGTGATGGCACACAGCTTATCGGCACTGCAGAAACATCCATCAGTGCTTGCGATCACCGTGGCGATATCGGTGGATGATGGCCTGTATGAGGAACTGATCCGTCCCGACTTTCCGGAGCTCCACACGGTTCACGGCGGAGACTGCCGTGCGCGCACCGTGTTGAATGGTCTGCGCTGGATTTCCGAGCATGATCCGGACAGCGACTGGGTGCTGGTGCACGATGCAGCGAGGCCCTGCTTGCCAGCGGATGCCCTGGATCGTTTGATCAGCCAGGCAGAGAGCAGTGGTTTCGGCGCCATACTGGCTTTGCCAGTGAGTGATACCCTGAAGGAAGCAGATGCAGAAGGGCGGATTGCAAAAACAGTCGACCGTCAATTGCTTTGGGCTGCGCAAACACCGCAGCTGTTTCCCCTGCAGCAATTGATGGCAAGCCTTACTGCCGCCCTGCAGTTTGGCCAGCCACCTACTGACGAGGCGCAGGCCATGGAACGATCCGGCCATCCGGTGCAACTGGTGAACGGCTCTGCAGACAACATCAAGATCACGCGGCCGGAAGATCTGGCAATAGCCGAAGCCATTTTGCTAAGGCAGCGGGGGCTGCACCAGCCCGGGAGAGTGAACACATGAATTTACGCATTGGCCAGGGTCTGGATGTGCATGCCTTTACGACAGGTGATCACGTCATGCTGGCGGGTGTGCGCATTCCGCACCACCACGCCCTTGCTGCACATTCGGACGGTGATGTGGCTTTGCACGCACTTTGTGATGCCTTGCTGGGGGCGGCAACGCTGGGTGATGTTGGCCTGCACTTTCCACCCACCGGTGAACGTTGGCGTGGGGTCAGCAGTGTGCTGATGCTGCAGCAGGTGCAGGAATTGCTGCGACAACAGGGCTGGCTGGTGGTGAATGTGGATGTAACCATCGCCTGCGAATCTCCACGAATCTCCCCGCATGTGCTGGCCATGCGCGAGGCCACTGCGGCTGCGCTAAAGGTCGATGTGAATGCAGTATCCATTAAAGCCACCACCACCGAACAACTGGGGTTTTGTGGCCGGCAGGAAGGCATTGCCGCCCTGGCTATCGCCTTGCTCAGCAAACCTTGACCCGCAGCCAACCGCTGCTGACCAGCGACTGATGCAATGACCAGGACGAATGTCTGGGAGCTGCCGCAGTGGCCCTATATGCTGGGCAGGCCTTTGGCCGATGGCCGCTTGCGTTGTCAGCCGGAAGATTTTGCAGTCGAGGAATTGCCGCTTGTGCAGCCTTCCGGCGAGGGCTCGCACTGCTGGCTGTGGGTAGAGAAAACCGGCGCCAATACCGACTGGGTGGCAGCACAACTGGCGAAGGCATACGGCTGTGCAGCACGCGATGTGGGTTTTGCCGGCATGAAAGACCGCCACGCCGTCACCCGGCAATGGTTTTCATTGCCGTGCCCGAAAAACTCAAGTGCTGATCCACAGGCAGTTTCAAGCGCAGAACCTGCCGCAGCCAGCACCTGGTTGCCGCCAGCTTCTGGCATTGCAGCCAGCATTGAAGCCGACATTGAAGGCGTCCGCATCCTGCAAACCAGCCGGCATGAGAAAAAGCTGCGACGCGGTATCTTGCAGGGCAACCGATTTCGTATCCTTGTGCGGCAACTGCAGGGCGATTTAAGCAGCCTTGAATCGAGGCTGAATCAGATCAAACAACTGGGAGTGCCCAATTACTTTGGCCCGCAACGATTCGGCTTTGGCGGTGCCAATGTGGAGCGTGCTGTGCACTGGCTGCAGCACGGTGGTCGCTTGCCCCGTTCCAAACGCAGCATCTATCTGTCGGCTTTGCGCAGTTTTCTGTTCAACCAGGTGCTGGCGCAACGGGTACGCGATGGCAGCTGGAATACGCTGCTGGCAGGTGAGTTGGCCATGCTTGATGGCACCCATTCCATTTTTCTGTGCAATGCTGTGGATGAGGTATTGCAACAGCGTTGCCGCGACTTTGATCTTCATCCCACCGGCCCTTTGCCGGGTCGAATGGGTATGGCTGCCGCGGATGTGGCTCTCGCTTTGGAACAAAATATATTGGCGCCATATGCAGATTGCATTGCTCGCCTCGATCGTTTCGGTGTTGATGCCGAGCGACGCAGCCTGCGTTTGCGCGTGTCAGAACTTTCCTGGGAAATCCAAGAGGACAATCTGCTATTGGAGTTCAGCCTGCCTGCCGGCGCTTACGCCACCGTGGTCTTGCGTGAATTGATTAATGAGACAGAGTCAGTAACATGAAAAACAACTATCGTTTGAAAGGTGCTTCCGGTCCAGTGGCCGGGCTGAATCATGAGCTGGCAGAACGGACCCGCATAGGCAGCGCAGGCAGCTGCGAGCTGGTAGTTGACGACACCAAACTGCCAGCTGAACTGGCCGAGATTCGCCTGCAAGCCGATGG
>JANOGQ010000450.1:0-10901 GCA_031406105.1 Lysobacterales bacterium
CCATAATATACGAAAATAGATCCAGCTCTGGCTGCAGTGTTTGTGCTGGTTTTTACGCGTAAGCTTTTCCCCCTGACACCACTGCTTTATGTGCTGATATTGCTGCATGCCATTATCCTGATGGTAGGTGGCCACTATACCTATGCTGAAGTTCCTGCAGGCGACTGGCTACGTGATCTGACCGATGGTAATCGCAACAATTACGACAAACTGGGTCATCTGGCCCAGGGGTTTGTACCTGCGATGGTCGCGCGGGAATTGTTATTGCGCTTCGGGATTCTTGCCAGAAGGTCCTGGCTGGGTTTTCTGGTGATCTGTATCTGCCTGGCGATCAGTGCGTTCTATGAGCTGGTGGAATGGTGGGTAGCATTACTTAGCAGCGACGCCGCAGAATCTTTTCTCGGTACTCAAGGGTATGTCTGGGATACCCAGTCGGACATGCTGATGGCCTTGATCGGAGCGCTTGTGGCATTGTTGGCGCTGTCAAAGCTGCATGATCGCCAACTCGCCAATCTGGCGAGCTGAGAGGGCACTTCAATGCAGCAAGCCTTGTTTGGACAGAGTATGCGCAAACCCATTTCTGCCGATGAGGGCTTGCAGTTAGCTGACGGATGCTGCTATTTCCAGACCTATTTACCACTGCAAGCAGCTACCGATTTGCTGCACAGGCTCTGGTCTGAATTGAGCTGGGAGCAGAGGGCAATTCGAATGTTTGGCAGGGAGGTCATGCAGCCGCGACTGATCTGCTGGCAGTCGGATCCAGAGGTGATTTACAGCTACAGTGGCTTGAAGCTGGAACCGGCGGCCTGGCACCCACGGGTGGATGAGCTGCGCTGTCGATTGCACACTGATCTGGGTGTAGATTTCAATTCGGTATTGATTAACGCCTACCGTCATGGCCAGGACAGCATGGGCTGGCACGCAGATGATGAGCCAGAGCTGGGAACGAATCCCCTTATTGCTTCCATCAGCCTGGGCGCAGCAAGGAATTTCCGATGGCGTGAGAAAACATCACAGAAATCCGGTGGTGTGGAGCTTGAGCACGGCAGCTTGTTACTACTTTCGGGAAACTTCCAGCATCGTTTCCAGCACAGTGTGCCCAAAACCGGCAAAAAAACAGACTTGAGAATCAACCTGACGTTTCGCCAGATCTGCCGGCGTTGAAGGCTTCGATCCGCGACAGCAGGCTGGCTTCATCCAGCTGCGCCAGAGCTAGGCATTCTTCGCGGGTACCATGCTCGATAAAATCATCAGCCAGTCCCAGATTCAGCACATCTGTGTGTACTCCGTGGAGGGCCAGCAGTTCGTTCACGGCACTACCGGCACCGCCCGCAACAGCGTTCTCTTCCACAGTCACCAATGCATCATGCTCGGCAGCCGCCTGCAGTATGGCCGCAGCATCCAGAGGTTTTATAAAGCGCATGTTGATCAGGCTGGTCCCCAGCTTTTCAGCTACCCGGGTGCAAGGCTGGACCATGCTGCCCCACGCCAGTATGGCGAGCTTCTCGCCGCTGCGGACCCGCGCCGATTGGCCAACAGGCAGGGCAGACATTTCGGCCTGGGGTGACAGTCCGGGGCCTTTACCGCGTGGGTAACGCACCGCGGCGGGGCCCTGGTGTAAATAGCCGGTATACAGCATTTGTCGACATTCATTCTCGTCGGCTGGTGCCATGAGAAGCATGTTGGGAATGCAGCGCAAGTAGCTCAAATCAAAACTGCCGGCATGGGTCGGGCCATCCGGCCCTACCAGGCCCGCACGATCTATGGCGAACAACACCGGCAAGTTCTGCAAGGCTACATCATGTATCAGCTGGTCATAGGCCCTTTGCAAGAAGGTACTGTAGATGGCCACTACAGGATGAGCGCCTTCGCAAGCCATACCAGCTGCCAGAGTGACACTGTGCTGTTCGGCAATGCCAACATCAAAGTAACGCTCGGGAAAACGCTGCTGAAACTCGACCATGCCGGAGCCTTCGCACATGGCTGGTGTTATGGCCAACAGCTTGGGATCCTGCTGCGCCATGTCGCATAACCATTTACCAAAAACCTCGGTATAAGTCGGGCTGCCCGGGGCTTTGGCCGCGCTGCTCTGCACCCCTTTGATGGGATCAAATGGACCTACGGCATGATATTTGACTGGGTCCAGTTCAGCCGGAGCATAACCTTTTCCCTTGGCCGTAATGATGTGCAGCAGGTTGGGGCCTTTGACATCGCGCGCTGTGCGTATGGTGCGAATCAAAGTGGGTAAGTCGTGACCATCGATGGGGCCGAGGTAATTGAAGCCCAGCTCCTCAAACAGGGTGCTAGGCATGACCATGCCTTTGACATGCTCTTCCCAACGACTCATGAAGCGCCAGGTACGGGAGTCACGTCGCATCAGCTTCTTGCTGCGTTCGCGCAGGCTGGTCACAGTGGGGCCGCTCATCAGCCGCCCCAGCATTTTGGTCAATGCGCCAACATTAGGTGATATGGACATCTGGTTTTCATTTAAGACCACCAGGATGTCGGTATCCGCATCACCACCATGGTTCAGGGCTTCATAGGCCATGCCGGCTGTCATGGCGCCGTCGCCAATGACAGCGACACATTTTCTGTCATCGCCTTGGGCTCTGGAAGCAATGGCCATACCCAATGCTGCGCTGATTGAAGTTGAGGAGTGGCCCACACCGAAGGTATCAAATGGACTTTCCCCACGCTTTGGAAAGGGTGCCAGACCATGTGCCTGCTTGATGGTGGTGATGCGGTCTGCGCGACCACTGAGAATCTTGTGCGGGTAGGCCTGGTGGCCAACATCCCAGACAATGCGATCATGCGGTGTGTTGTACAGAAAGTGCAGTGCAACCGTCAGTTCTACACAACCCAGCCCGGCACCAAAATGACCACCGCTGATCGCTACTGATTCGATCAGGAACCGGCGCAGCTCGTCTGCCAATTGTGGCAACAAGCCTTCATCCAGTTGCCGCAAATCGGCAGGATTTTGCAGGCGACTCAACAGTGGGTAAGACTGGTCATTCATGTTGCATATTCTAATCTGAGCCGGGGTAAGGTTTGGTTTTAATGGTCGCGCTGAATCATTTGACTTGCCAGCACCAGGAGTGGTTCGGTATCTCCGGGGATGCAATGCAAGGCCTTCAGTGCCTGTTGCAGGAGTTGGTCAGCTCGGTCTTCAGAGGCCGGCAGACCGATCAAGGTGGGAAAGGTAGGTTGATTTCGTGCTGCATCAGCATGGCTGGGTTTGCCGGTCTTGATGGATTCACCGCTTACGTCCAGGATATCGTCGCGAATCTGGAATCCCAGGCCAAGGCATTGCCCAAAAACGGTTATTGCCTCGATTTGACTTGCCGTGGCCTTGGCAAAGACAGCTGGGCCTGTAACCGCCAAAGCGATTAAAGCGCCAGTTTTAAGAGTATGAATTTGCTCCAGTTCGGCCAGGCTGATGTCGCGGCCTTTAGCATTGAGGTCCAGCATCTGGCCGCCGGCCATGCCATTAGAGCCACAAGCACAAGCCAGCATGCGCATCAGGTTCAATGAGATGGCCGGGTCTGCTGTTGGCATTGCTGCCAGCTGCTCGAACGCCAGAGCCTGAAGAGCATCTCCGGCAAGTATGGCTGTGGCTTCGTCAAAGGCCAGATGACAGGTGGCTCGCCCACGGCGCCAATCATCATCATCCATGGCTGGTAAATCATCATGAATCAGGGAATAAGCATGGATCAGCTCCAGGCTGCAGGCCAGGGCATCCAGTGATTCCAAAGGCTGCCCCAGAGCATGGCTGGAGGCGTAAACCAATAAGGGCCGGATTCGTTTTCCTCCGGCAAGCGCGGAATAGCGCATGGCCTGATGCAGTCGCTCAGGCTTCCTGCTCTCAGATGGCAGGCTGCTGTGCAGTCGCTGTTCGAAGCGTTCGCGCCAGTTGCCAAGCAAAGTTTCGCAGGGGTCGCGGCTAGTCTGCGACATCTTCCACTTTGCTTGTGGTGGAGTCATTATTGAGAAATTCGACCGTTTGCTGTGCCTCGTCCAGTATGGACTGGCAATGGCGTGTCAGTTCCACGCCACGTTTGAAGTGTGTCAATGATTGATCCAGGCTCAGATCGCCTGACTCCAGTTTTGCCACCAGTTCTTCAAGTTCTGCTAAAGCCTGTTCGAATCTGGGTTTGGCTTCTTTGGTTTTGCTCATGTAAACCCAACTCCTGATTGAGGATGGCGACACTAAACGAGGGTGACCTCAGGGTCAACCGCTTCCGGGTCAGATACCCCATTATGGCCAACGGATTGAATTTTCTTCAACAGTGCATGCTCAGGCCACCAGCGGTATTCCAGCTGGGCTGCTTGCAGCATGCGTTTGAATTCCGGAGCCAGCCACCAATCCCCCACGGCCGCAAGCTTTCCCCCCAGAAAAAGTAACGGGACTGCATCACGTAGCCATGCCGGGATGCCAGATAGTCGCATGATTTCTTTGATTTTCTTTCTGCTTGATTTGAGGTTTTCAAGGTCCGGAGGCAAGGCAGATCGACAGCTTATCCTGGCAGAGTTGAAGGGCTTATCCTGGGCGCCTTCGATCTGCAGAAATCCATGCGCAGAATCGATGCCAAGTTTTGAGCTCCCGGTCCAGTCCAGCTCAGGGCAAGGCGATGGTGTTGGCAATTCATGCATCCAAAGCTCGCCTGCATGATGTTTGATCAACCACTCACCCCAGCGGATTTCAGCCTGGCTGTCCTCACGATGACTGTGGAGTTGTGTCAGAAATTCTCTCAATCGCGCTCGAGGCGGGGGTCCTGCTCCGTTTTCACGAGCCCAATTGCGGATGATTTCCGCTTTTATGAGCAATGACGCAGCATCCATCCCCTGCAGTCTCAAAGTAAAATGATCAATCGGCTGGTAGCCGGCATGGCTGCGCAGCAGTTCCCTGAGCACAGTCCCCTGCTCACGCATATGCCGGGCACTCTGGTACAGTCGTGGCAACACGCCCGGCCAGTGCTCTTCCAGTTGAGGGAAAATGCTGCCTCGCAGGTAGTTCCGGTCAAGCGAAAGATGCTGATTGGATGGATCGCTGATCCATTGTACTTTCTCGGCTTGCAGCCAGGCTTCGAGTGCAGCACGACTGACGTTCAACAGTGGCCTGGCTAGCCAGCCTTGGGACAGCCTGCGCAAAGGCGGAATGCCGGAAAGTCCTGCGCTGCCACTGCCGCGCAGCAAATTGATGAACAGTGTTTCTGCCTGGTCGTCAGCCTGATGAGCCGTAAGGTACACATCACCGGCTTCCATCAATTGGGCGATACGCTGGTAACGTTGCTGGCGCGCAATCATTTCATAGCTGGAACCAGCTCTGTACTTTAAATCCAGATGCTGCACCTCCAATGCAATATTGCGCTGCTGACAAAACTGCCGGCAATGCAGCTCCCAGTCGTCAGCACTGTCTTGCAATCCATGATGAAAATGAACAGCCTGCAAATCACATTCTAGCTGCGCCAAAAGTTGATGCAGGGCCAATAGCAAGGCTGTTGAATCTGCCCCGCCACTGTAGCCCACGACCAGTCTTTTGCTGGCCGGCAGGACTAAAAGATTTTGCAGCAATACTTGAGGCGTGAAGAGATTTACGATCCGGCTCATGATTGCCGGTCAGGCTCAGTCCTGGATTTCGCCATAGGACAACAGGCGCAGGTAGCGCGACTCCAGCAACTGTTCGGCGTTCATGTGGTCCAGCTCGGCCAGTTGGCCTTCAATGCAATCACCAATGCGGCGCGCTACTTCGTCCGGCTCTTTGTGCGCACCCCCAAGGGGTTCAGCAATAACCTCGTCAATCAATCCCAAAGCTTTGAGTCGATCAGAGGTAATGCCAAGGGCCGTAGCTGCTTCCTCAGCATTGCCGGCATCTTTCCAAAGAATGGAGGCGCAACCCTCAGGAGAAATCACAGAGTAGGTGCTGTATTCGAGCATGTTCACGCGGTCACCAATTCCTATGGCCAATGCTCCACCAGAGCCGCCTTCGCCGACAATATTGCAGACTACCGGTACCGGCAAACGGGACATGACAGCGAGATTGCGGGCTATGGCTTCTGACTGGCCACGCTCTTCTGCGCCAACGCCTGGATAAGCACCTGGCGTATCGATGAAAGTTACCAATGGCAGACGGAATCGGGCAGCCATATTCATCAATCTTAAAGCCTTGCGATAGCCTTCTGGTCTCGGCATACCAAAATTGCGGAACACTTTTGCTTTGGTGTCACGACCTTTCTGATGACCAATAACCATGATGGAACGACCCCGAAAACTGGCCAGCCCACCCACAATGGCATGATCATCTGCAAAAGCGCGATCGCCATGGAGTTCATGAAATTCATCAAAAAGTTTTTCAACGTAATCCAGCGTGTAAGGGCGCAGTGGGTGCCGGCTGAGTTGGGAAATTTGCCATGGAGTGAGGTTACTGAATATCCCTTGGATTTTCTGCCGCATCTTGATTTGCAGGCGCTGGATTTCTTCATCCAGATTTATGGCATTGTCCGAACCTACATTACGCAGTTCATCGATTTTCGCCTGCAATTCAGCAATAGGTTGTTCGAAATCAAGGTAATTGGGGTTCATGTCGAACTCTCATCAGGTCTTGCAGCGCATTATAGCCTGTGCGGCACATTGTCCCACTTTGTACCTCATTGCGACGACCTAAAGCAATGAAGCAGATCAGACTGATGTTGTGAGAGATTGAGCCACTAATCGGGGAATCTTACTCAAGGACCAATTAGCCAATGCCCAGTTCCAGGTCTCCTTCCAATCCAGTTGCGGTGATTCCTGACCCAGGAATTTCAAAGCCAGACGCAGGGTAAGCAGCGGGTCGAGCTTGCGTAGTGGATCAGACTGCAGCCGCTTACTCAGTTTCTGGCCATCAATTTGTGTCACCAGCGGGATATGCGCGTATTTGGGTGTAGGCAAACCCAGGCATCGTTGCAACCAGATCTGTCGTGGTGTGGAATCCAGCAAGTCTGCTCCTCGAACGATATCCGAAACACGCTGATAAGCGTCATCCACAACGACTGCCAGCTGGTAGGCAAAATTGCCATCGGCGCGGCGAATGACAAAATCACCGGACTGTCTTTTCAGATCGTGTTGAATCTGCCCCCATATTCGATCTTCAAATCCGATCACTCCCTCAAAGGTTCGGACGCGTAGTGCTCGGGGTTTCCTGCCTGCGGGCAAGCCTGCGCTGCAGGTGCCCGGATACACGCCTGATTCTGGTAACTCGCTGCGGCTGCAGCCGCACCAATAGGCCAGGTCCTGCTGAATCAATTGTTCACAAATTGACTGATAGGCATCGGTTCTTTGGCTCTGATAAAGAACAGCGAGATCGCTGCGCAGGTCCCAATTGTCCAAGTCGTGGATGATACCTGCTGCACTGCCTGGTACTTCGCGCGATGGATCCAGATCTTCGACGCGCAACAACCAAAGCCCACCGGCTTTCCTCGCATCCAGATAACTGGCCAGCGCTGCCAGCAGCGAGCCGAAGTGCAGGTCACCTGTCGGAGATGGAGCGAACCGACCGACATAGGATTTTGATTTTTCCTGAATCATCAGGATTCAGTCTACTGCAAGGGTGTGCAAGCCAACAGCAAAGGCATCAGAAAAGTCAGAATACATCGGCAATTTCTTAAGGCCACTCTGAATTTTTCAGAGCTTCCTTTATTGCATTAACTGAACAGTCTGTATCTGGTGAGCGTTGATTTACCTCGAGCCATGCCGGTAATTATTGCGCAACAACTTGTGAGCTTTCTTTCAGGAATGCGCCTGCAATCAACTTGATGCCGCATTGCCACAAAATGGCCAAGCTGGCGGTGTCAGCCACTTCGTCAGCGATTACTGTCACTTTGCTCTGGTCAGCCAACTCAACAATGCTTCTGATCATTTCCTGATTGCTGCTGTTGCCAACGAGACTCTGTGTAAGGGCTGGTTGTAGTTTCAGATAGGAGACATCGAGGTGTTCCAGTAATTGATTACAACGACGGTCACCATTGAATCCGGAGATTGACAGCAGGCAGCCTTTTGGTTGTAGCTCATGCATTAATCTCTGAACTGGCTTGAGATTGGCTTGTGCATTTGCAGCTGATATCTGAACGATCAGTTTCTTGCCTTCAACGCAGTTCGCTTCGATCTGGTCTGTCAGCCATCCAGGGAAACTGTAATCCAGAATGGAGTTGGCGCTAAGGCTGATGATTTGACGCTCAGAGCTTTCTGCAAAATTCTTCAGCACTGAAGGTATGAGGTGGCGATCAATTGTGCCGGCCAAATCATTGCGGTCGGCAATCGCCATGTATTTATCTGGGGTTAAATTGCCGGATTCATCACGCAGGTAAACCAAATTTTCAACCAGGTGTTCGCCTTCACCATCCAGATCAACGATGGGCTGATGAACTGCAAAAAAGTCATCATTGCTTAAGGCATACTTGATGCGATCAATCCATTGGCGGTCATCCTGGAAATTGCTTACCGCCGTAAGCTGTGGGCGGAATACGATGGCCTGATTGCCATTAACCGCAGCTTCTGCCTGTGCCTTGCGCGCGCCCGCCAGCACTTCGGTTGAGTTTCTCGCCAATCGCCCCAGGGTTGCAATACCAATGCTGCTGGTCAGGCTGATAGAGCGATCAGCAATTTCTGTGAGGTGGCTGCGGAATGCCTTCAGTATGCTTTCGGCAAACGCTTCAATTTCTTCCATGTTGCGCTTGCAGGTCAATACGGCAAAACCGTGATCGCTTATACGGGCAGGGAAGTCATTATCATTCAGACAGGAGCGGAGTACCTGAGCCTGGTCAAAGGTGAAAGCATCTACGGCTGCCACATCCAGCTCTGCGATCATTTCAGTCAGGCCGTCAGGCTCAAGGTAAATCACGGCAGAAACACTTTCAGCGGTATGTGGCTCCTCCAGTTGGGTATCCAGCCTGTCGATGAAGGCGCTGCGGTTACTCAGGCGGGTGGTTGGGTCGGTGACTCTCAGCCGGTCCAGCTCGGCTTGCAGTTCTGCTGTAGCATCCAATCGGTGAACCTGCATTTGTATGCAGTCTTCACCATTGAACTTGGCTGCAGAAAACACCAGGCCGGCATCAAATTCACTGCCATCCGGGCGGGTAACGCAGACCTGCAGGGATTCTGCCGGAAACTCACCTTTGGAAAGATTTTTCAGGATGGTTTTGAAGTTGCCTTGTTCAATTTTCATCATCTCCAGCAATGACAAACCGTTGATTTCTTCAGTGTCATGCAGATGCAGGGCTTCAAGGTATGCGCGGTTGGCGTATACATGCAGTCCCTCATGGATATAAGCGATTGCGTCTCTGGCACTGTCCAGCAGGAGGTCAAAACGGTGTTCGAGTTCCTGCAGGCGATCGCGTTGCTGACCGTGGGTTTTCGCTTGCTCGTGGCTTTTAAGTAACTGACCGATGCAGCCAATCAGCAGCGATTCATTTTCGGAATGGATCACCAGGCAAGGTGCCAGTTTCAAAGATTCGACTAAGCCCTCAGGATTGTCCAGCGCAGAGTAGAGCGCCATTGGTACTCCCTGATCGGCAGATAACTGATAAATTTCTTCCAGGCTGACACTGCTGGATTCAGGGTTGATGTAAATGACTGCGAGAGGGCTGTCGTGGTCCAGGGACCGCTTGGCTTCCACGAACTTACTGGCATGTATCACATGAATCTTAATTCCGGAATTACGCAGCAGAGAATTGATTCTTTCTGCAGCTTCCGGTGTCTTGTCGATGACAAGAAGATTCGTGCTGTCCATAGCAAAATTCTCCAAACCCTTTTCTCTAGGGCTTTTTTAACACAATTATCTATCAAAAATCAATAAATTATCTGACTTTCTGAATATTGATTCCATGTATTAACCAAGGCCACTGGAGACCGATTATGAACCAATCCACTGCATATTTATAGCCCAGAGAATTCCAGATTGGGTGTTGCATGTAGTGTTACGATCGCTTGTTCTGAAAGTGGTAAAAAAAGTTTCATCAGTGTCCAATAAACGAATCAGTTTTCGTATGTTTTTGACCTGGGACTATTCTCCCGGCTCAATATTCTGTGTCCGGCGACTGCATTTAATTTAAAATGCGCGACTTTACTCGCGCGATTCCTTAACCCGCACTATTCATGAACGAGCATAGCAAGGGCAGCTCGGTGTCCGCAGCAGATCATTCGTGAATAGAGCGGTTTAAAGCGGCCGATGCAGCGTACCTAATCCATGCACTGACCAATTTGGAGACAGCAATGGCGTATTACAGCACCAATGAATTCAAAGCCGGACTCAAGATAATTCTGGATGGGGATCCTTACAATATCGTCGAAAACGAGTTTGTGAAGCCTGGCAAGGGGCAGGCATTCAGTCGGGTTCGGGTCAGGAACCTCAAATCCGGACGAGTGCTGGAGCGAACATTCCGCTCCGGAGAATCGGTTGAAGCAGCAGATATTTATGAACTGAACGTGCAATACCTTTATAACGATGGCGAATTCTGGCATTTCATGGATCAGGGTACTTTTGAACAGCATGCCTGCTCTAAGGAAGGTGTAGGCGATGCGGCGATCTGGCTTAAAGAAGAGGATATCTGTCAGATGATGCTCTACAACGGCGCGCCGCTGACTGTAACGCCTCCGAATTTTGTTGAATTACGTATTGCCCAGACCGACCCCGGCCTTCGCGGCGACACCTCGGGTGGTGGCGGCAAGCCTGCGACCCTGGAAACGGGTGCTGTAGTGCGAGTCCCATTGTTTGTTTCCACGGATGAATTGATCCGAGTGGATACCCGCACAGGCGAATATGTTTCACGCGTGAAGGAATAGTCTGCGAAGCTGGCCGCGAACCTCAGATTATTGGTCTTTCAGAAATGAGCAATGTCAGCTTGTTGAGCGCACGTTACGTCGTACCGGTT
>JANOGQ010000482.1:0-3025 GCA_031406105.1 Lysobacterales bacterium
GCTCTATCGCTCATCAATGAGGGCCCCTCTGTGCGACTTCAGGCGACTGCAAGTGAGCCCAGCTCACGAGTCACAATCTTGCCACGCAGGGAGTGGCTCATGGCTTCATCTATCAGGATTTCAACAAACTGCCCGATCAAACGTGCGTTTCCATTGAAGTTGACGCTACGGTTATTCTCCGTCTTTCCGGTCAACTGCCGTGGGTCTTTCTTGCTGGCGCCTTCAACCAATACACGCTGCACTGTGCCCAGCATAGAGGCGCTGATGGCTGCAGCCTGGGAATTGATCTGGGCCTGCAGGCGCGCCAGCCTGGTTTTTTTGACTTCCATAGGTGTGTCATCCGGCAAATTGGCTGCTGGCGTACCGGGCCGTGGAGAAAATATAAAGCTGAAGCTCTGATCAAAATTCAACTCGCGCACCAGTTTCAGGGTGTCTTCAAAATCGTGATCGGTTTCGCCTGGAAAGCCGACGATGAAATCGGAAGAAATACTGATATCAGGGCGTTGTTCGCGTATGCGACGGATTTTCTGCTTGTATTCCAGCACGGTATGGCCACGTTTCATCATGGCCAATACCCGGTCAGAGCCGCTTTGGACTGGCAGGTGCAGATAATTGGCCAGTTCCGGTACCTCACCAAATACCCGCACCAGGCTGTCGGAAAATTCCAGCGGATGTGAGGTGGTAAAGTGGATGCGCTCGATCCCCTCAATGGCTGAAACGTAATGAATCAGCAAGGCCAGATCGGCGCTGGCACCATCGTGCATGGCGCCACGATAGGCATTGACGTTTTGTCCCAGAAGATTGATTTCCTTAACATTTTTTGCTGCAAGTAGGGCGCATTCGGCAATCACGTCGTCAAAGGGGCGGCTGACTTCCTCGCCCCGGGTATAAGGTACAACGCAAAAACTACAGTATTTGCTGCAACCTTCCATGACGGAAACAAATGCGCTGGGGCCTTCTGCTCCGGGTTCTGGCAGGTGGTCAAATTTTTCGATTTCAGGAAACGAAATATCTACTGACGGCTGGCCGCTTGAGCGCACCGAATCGAGCATCTGCGGCAGCCGATGCAGTGTTTGGGGCCCGAACACCATGTCAACATAGGGTGCCCGCTGGATAACGGCCGCACCTTCCTGGCTGGCCACGCAACCGCCTACACCGATGATCAGCCGTGGATTATTCTTCTTCAGCTTTTTCCAGCGCCCCAGTTGCGAAAACACTTTTTCCTGAGCTTTGTCGCGAATGGAGCAGGTATTGACCAGGATCACATCTGCCTGGTCTTCGCGGTCGGTCAGTTCCAGGCCATGTGAAGCTGCCAGCACGTCGCGCATCTTGGCGGAATCGTACTCATTCATCTGGCAACCATGAGTTTTGATGTAGAGCTTGCCCTTCATAGCAGGAGTCCTGAGCGGCGATTACCATTTAGTACCGCACTGGAAGCTGTGCTTACAATCCAGCCGGAGAACCGCGTAGGATACACGTAGAGGCTGCAATTGGCCACGCAAAGGCGGGCTGGTCTCCGATATAATTACGGTGTTTGGGCGGTCACATTGCCAATTTTCTTACCCGGGTAATCGGTGAAATCACCATGAACAAAAGTATGCGCGCACTGGTAAAAAGCAAACCAGAGGCCGGAATCTGGATGGAACAAGTGGCGATTCCAGACCCAGCCACCAACGAGTTATTGATTCGCGTCGAAAAAACCGCAATTTGCGGCACCGATGTGCATATTTTCAACTGGGATGACTGGGCACGCAAAACCATCAAACCCGGACTGGTCATAGGTCACGAATTCGTCGGCAAGATTGCCGCTCTGGGTGAGGGCGTAACTGGCTACCAAGTGGGTGACCGGGTGTCGGCAGAGGGCCATATTGTTTGTGGGCACTGCCGTAATTGTCGTGCAGGGCGCACTCACCTTTGCCCCAATACCGTCGGTATAGGCGTCAACCGCCATGGTGCTTTTGCCGAATACATAGTGGTTCCGGCGTCCAACCTGTGGCCCATCCCGGACGCCATAGCTCCGGAACTGGCAGCTTTTTTTGATCCCTTCGGCAACGCTGCCCATTGTGCGCTGCAATTTGACCTGGTCGGCGAAGATGTGCTGATCACCGGCGCTGGCCCCATAGGTATAATCGCCGCGGGCATCTGTCGCCATATTGGAGCCCGCCACGTGGTGATCACAGATATCAATGACTACCGTCTGGGCCTGGCCAAAGAAATGGGCGCCAGCCGCATAGTGAACGTCAAGCGTGAGTCAGTGGCTGAGGTGGTTAAGGAATTACGCATTGATGGTTTCGACGTGGGGCTGGAAATGTCGGGTAATCCGCAGGCCTTCAATGATTTGTTGAAACACATGTACCATGGCGGCAAAGTCGCACTGCTGGGCATACTGCCCTCCGGCACGCCCTGCGACTGGGACCAGATCATTTTCAAGGGCCTGGAGCTGCACGGTATCTATGGCCGCAAAATGTATGAAACCTGGTACAAGATGACGCAAATGGTGCTCACCGGTTTTCCATTGCAGAAGGTACTTACGCACCATGTTTCCATTGATGATTTCGCTTCCGGCTTTGAGCTGATGCGGGCTGGCAATTGCGGCAAGGTGGTTTGTGACTGGACAGGCAGCCAATAAGGTGAGTAAACAAAGCGCAAGCAAAGCCTTGCGAGGTATGGAGGCTATTCTGGCCGAAATCCGAGCCGCCGGTTTGTACAAGGAAGAGCGCGTGATCACCACGCCACAGCGTGTGCGAATCGCTGTGCAAGGCGGCCCCGAAGTGCTGAATTTCTGCGCCAATAATTACCTCGGCCTGGCTGATCATCCTGAAGTGATTGCAGCGGCCCAGCAAGCTTTGCATGACCATGGATTCGGCCTGGCCAGCGTGCGTTTTATCTGTGGCACCCAGGATTTGCACAAACAGCTGGAGCAAACCATAGCGGATTTCTTTGGCACTGATGACACCATCCTGTACACCTCTTGCTTTGATGCCAATGGCGGTTTGTTCGAAACCTTGCTGGGTGCGGAAGATGC
>JANOGQ010000549.1:0-12269 GCA_031406105.1 Lysobacterales bacterium
CCCCGGCTCGTCATCCGTGCCTCCGAGCCAGGATCCAGACGCTGCTTATTTCAGAATTGACACCTACTTCGGAAACAACAAAGTGACGGCAGCGCGCAAGCCGAAACCCTCAGGCCCAGCATCAGTGGACTCAAGGTAGTAGCGCACACCGCCCTGGATGGAAACCAACTGCTTGCCAAATTTGGTCACCTTGGAGACCCCGAAGTTAAGCGGGATGTTCCATTGCTCGCTCTCCCAGTCATAAGTCGACTCGGTGTTCAGTGAAATCGTCACGGCCTGCGGCGTGGTATAGCTGACAAAGGGCTGCAGAAAGGTGGCATTGATGTTGTTGCGGTTGTTGTCACCGGCAAAGGACCAGATGTGGTTGAACAGGGTGCCATAGGTCCAGGGGCCAGTCTGTTTCAACGCTACCCCGGTGGGGCCTGCGCCCCACTTTTCGCCGCCCAGCAGGTCATCGGTAGCGGTGGGCAACAGGAATACCGGCCCGACACCCAAGATCCAGCCACTGCTGGTGGGCGCTTTGGGCGAAAAAAACAGACTTTGCACCGTATCAGCCAGCCCGAACTGGTCACCGGCGCCGGGAAAAACGTCATCCTGGCTGATGAGGGGCAAGATCGTGCGACTGATCAGGTTCCAGTCGTCGTTCAGTGAGAAAGGGATCACCGGCTGAATGTTCAGCGTCAATCTCGAGCCTTCATCCGTCGGGCCAATGTCGTCATCCCAATTGAGCTGGAACGGTACCGAGATCAGTGCGGCAACGGGGTTGCTCAGCTGTCTGGCCAGATCTGAATTGTCCTGGGCGAATAAGGCCTGGCAAGCGCCCAAAAGAAAGCTTACTGCACTGATACCCATAATTATTTTTTTCATGAATCTTACTCTCAAGGCAGCATTTCTGTTGTTTGATTCTGGCACGGTCAGGTAATACGGGTAGGGCGGAGTTGGTTGGCTCGGGCTGCTACAAGCCGGTCAGAACCTCCGCGTAAATTTCGATGGCATCCCACAGGTTCTGCAAGCGGATGTTCTCATCATTGCCATGCTGGTTATTGTCGTGATTGGCGATGGGCAGGGTGAGAATGGGTACGCCAATCGCCTCATCGATCAGGTACAGCGGCAAACTGCCACCCATGGTGGGCAAAACGATCAGCTCGCCGTCTGACCAGTCTTCAACAATGGCAGCCACGCTTTGGCTAATGGGCAGATCCATGGGTGCCCGGTAAGCTGGGTAGCCGGCTTCTGACCAGTCCAGTTGGGCTATCCGCTCGTGGCTGGCGCGCTCTTCTTCAGTGGGCACGCTGTAAACAAGGTGATAGCCCTGAGCCCGGATATGCGCTTCAATCACCTCACGCAAATGTTCCGGAGTTTGCGCCGGCACCAGCCGCAGATCGATGGAAGCCGTTGCCGAAGTCTGAATGGCATTGCGCGATGCTGCCCCTACATCGCCCGAGCGAATGCCGCGCAGATTGATGGCCGGCCTGAGCAAAGCCAATTCCAGGCGTTCAGCTGTTTCCGCCTGCCCGAAACCGAGTTCCCTGGCCAATTGTGGGCTGATGTCCGGTGCCCGGGCAATGGCTTCCAGCTCGCTGAGGGAAGGTGGGATGACCTCGTCCGCAAAGCCGGCAATCAGAATGTTGCCCTGCTGGTCGCGCATGCTGGTAATGAGTTCCAATAAACGCATGATAGGGTTGGGTGCCCAGTTACCGTAATGACCGCTGTGCAGCGGGCGGTTCGGCCCGAATACGGTCAATCCAAAACCAAATCCCCCGCGCACACCGTAGCTGAGCAAAGGCTTGCGGCTTTGATGCACCGGTCCATCGCAGAACAGCCACAGATCGGCGTCCAGCAATTCTTTGTATTTTGCCAGTATGGCTTTCAGGTGGGGTGAACCCGCCTCTTCCTCACCTTCCAGAAACAGCTTCAGATTTACCGACAGCGGAATACCAGCCGCATCCAGCGCATCGAGCGCTGCCATCAGCGCAGCAATGGGCGCCTTGTCATCGCTGGCAGAGCGGGCAAAAATCCGCGATTCCGGATCGAAAGGCGCGGTCATGGGTATGGGCTGACCACCTTGCTCTACGGGCTGGTCGCGTAGCACCGGGGTCCACGGATCGGAACTCCAGTCCTTGGGGTTGGCTGGTTGGCCGTCGTAATGGACATAAATCAACAGGGTTTTGCTGGCTCCGGGGGTTTTGCGCTCGGCAAATACCGCCGGGGGGCTGCCTTCGACTTCTAACAAACGAGCGTCAAATCCGCGCGGCTGCAGCAAGCCCAGAAGGTGCTCGGCATTCTTGCGAATATTGATCGTGTCACTAGCGACATTGGGAATGGCCAGCAATTCCACAAAGTCGTCAATGATTTCCTGCTCATGAACTATACGCCACTCCTTGGCTATGGCAGCAGCCTCGGCAGCGTGGGTGAGGCTGGGCATGAGTGGAGCCAGCAGAAGCAAGCTTAAAAAACGCATCAACATGAGTAATCCTCAGTGTGCTGGGCAGAAAAAACAGCGCTCAGACTACCTTGTCTGTGGCGCACTGGAAAGGTCCGGCCTGTTCTGGCCAGAGAGCTGAAAAGAGCTCAAAAAACACCACAAAAATAATGCGTCTGCAGTTCAAAACCGGTATCCTTGCGCGAAATCGTTTGCTGTCGCGGATTTCGGTAGGATTCCAACCACTTATGAAACGTACGGACACGTCGAATCCGGACTATTACCACAAGGTAGTGGATTGCCAGCTGGGCTGTCCGGCTGCCACTGATGTGCCGGAATATATTCGCCTGATCGCCCAGGGTCGTTTTGACGACGCTTACATGGTCAATCGGGAAAGCAATGTGTTTCCCGGCATCCTGGGGCGCGTTTGTGATCGCCCTTGCGAACCTGCCTGCCGGCGTGGCCGCATGGATGAAAAGCCGGTGGCGATTTGCCGCCTCAAACGCGTCGCCGCTGATCACAAAAGCGATATTACGGGTCGCCTGCCCGTCATTCCACAGCGCAAGAACGGCAAGAAAGTCGCACTGGTCGGCGCTGGTTGTGCCTCGCTGACAGTGGCCAACGATTTGATGCCGCTGGGCTATGAATGCAGCATTTTTGAAGCCCAGGGAGTGCCGGGCGGCCTGATGCGCTATATCATTCCCTCTTTCCGCCTGCCCCTGGAAGTCCTCAGTGAAGAAATTGGCTACATCACTGATATGGGTGTAGAGGTGCATTACAACCACCGGGTTGAAAGCATGAAAGCCTTGCTGGACGAGGGTTATGACGCGGTCTTTGTGGGTACCGGCGCGCCACGCGGCAAAGAACTGAATCTTCCCGGGCGTAACGACAGCGCCAATATCTACCTTGGCATTGACTGGCTGGAATCGGTAGCTTTTGGTCATATCGAATCCATTGGCGAAAAGGTACTCATCATCGGTGTGGGTAATACCGCCATGGATTGCTGTCGCACATCTCTGCGGTTGGGCGCAAAGAGCGTCAAAGTGATGGCCCGCAAACCGCGCGAGTTTTTCAAGGCTTCCGCCTGGGAACTGGAAGATGCCGAGGAAGAGAACGTCGAGATCATCGTCAATCACTCGCCCAAGGCCTTTGTAATCGAGCAGGGCAAGCTCACGGGCATGCTGTTTGACCAGCTGGAATACGACATAGAAAAGGGGCGTATCACCGAAGAGCGCAATATCGGTGAAGTATTCATCCCCTGCGATGATGTGGTGTTGGCCATCGGCCAGGAAAATGCTTTTCCCTGGGTTGAGCGCGACCTCGGAATCGAATTCAACAAATGGGAAGAGCCGGCGGTAGACCCCACAAGCTACGAGTCGAACCGCAAAGGCGTGTTTTTCGGTGGCGATGCTGCTTTTGGTCCCAAGAACATCATCTGGGCGGTTGAACAAGGTCACCAGGCAGCCATTTCCATACATCTGCATTGCCAGGGCAGGGCGCTGACCGAGCGTTTGCCCAAAACCCTCAACCTCGGCAGCCGTAAAATGGGTATGCACGAGTGGAGTTATTCCAACAACTTCGACCCCGCCGCGCGGCGCAAGATGATGCACGTACCGCTGGCTGCCCGCTTTGCAGAACTGGGTCGGGAAGTAGAACTGGGTTTTGATGCCGAACAGGCAGTCAGGGAAGTTGAACGCTGTCTGAACTGTGACATCCAGACCGAGTTCAGCGACAGCCTGTGCATCGAATGCGATGCCTGCCTGGATATTTGTCCTACCCAGTGCCTGACCATCATGCCCAACGGTGAGCTGGAAGAGATCGAGTCGCGCATGCTGGCTCCCAGGCTGGAAGCCAATCAGCCGCTGTTCGTTTCCGATGCCCTGAAGCAAACCGGGCGGGTAATGGTGAAAGACGAAAACTTCTGCATACACTGCGGTCTCTGTGCCGAACGCTGCCCCACCGCAGCCTGGGACATGCAGAAATCGTTGCTAGGATTCCCCCAGGCCGCAGATTATGGCGGCAGCACCACCACGGAAGACAAACCATGCCAGCAACGCAAAGCCGGATAAACGACTTTGTCCTGAAAATAGCCACTGTCAACGGCACTGGATCCGCCAGCGCCAACAGCCTGGTGATGAAATCCCTGTTCCGCATGGGCATTCCGGTTACCGGCAAGAATTTGTTCCCGTCCAATATTCAGGGCCTGCCCACCTGGTATGAAATTCGGGCTAACAAGGATGGATTCATGTCGCGCTCCAGGCGGGTGGACCTGATGGTCGCCATGAATGCGCAGACTTACGGCAAAGACCTCAAGGAAGTAAGCCCGGGCGGCTTTCTGGTTTACGACTCCACCTGGCCGCGCAGTCATACGCTGGCACGCGATGACATCACCATTCTCGGCGTGCCCCTTTCCAAGCTCTGCAACGAACATTTCAGTGTGGCGCGCGTGCGCATCCTGATGAAAAACGTGGCTTACGTGGGCGTGTTGGCGGCATTGCTGGATATCGATCTGGCAGTGGTTCGCAAGCTACTGGAAGAAACCTTTGCGGCCAAGCCCAAACTGGTGGAGAGCAACCTCGAAGCCATCATGCTGGGTTACAACTACGCCAGCGAGAATTTCACCTGTCCCCTGCCAGTGCGTGCGCAAGAAATGGGCGACAATGCTGGAAAAATCCTGATCGATGGCAATGCCGCTGCGGGGCTAGGATTTGTTTACGCGGGCGCGACGGTGGGCGCCTGGTATCCGATCACGCCATCCACTTCGCTGATGGATAATTTCAAAACTTTCTGCGAAATGTTTCGCACCGACCAAGCCTCGGGTGAAAAAAAATATTGCATCATTCAAGCTGAGGATGAATTGGCAGCAGCCGGTATGGTGCTCGGCGCCAATTGGGTGGGCGCGCGCGCCTTTACACCAACTTCCGGCCCGGGCATTTCCCTGATGAGCGAGTTCATCGGCTTTGCTTATTATGCGGAGATTCCCTCCGTGTTCGTTGATGTGCAGCGGGTAGGGCCCTCCACCGGTATGCCCACGCGCACGCAGCAGTGTGATGTTTTGCTCTGTGCCTATGCCTCGCATGGTGATACGCGCCATCCACTGTTGTTCCCGGCTGATCCGGGCGACTGTTTCCACATGGCAGTGCAGGCTTTTGATCTGGCGGAACGTTTGCAAACGCCGGTATTCATGCTGACCGATCTGGATATCGGCATGAACGACTGGATGGTGCCTGAGCTGAAGTGGGACGACTCCTATCGGCCTGATCGGGGTAAAGTGCTGAGTTCGGACGATCTGGATGCGCTCGACAAATTCGTGCGTTACACCGATTTTGATGGCGATGGTATTCCTTACCGCACCTTGCCCGGCGTTAACCCCAAGGGTGCTTATTTTGTGCGCGGTTCCGGGCACAATCGCCAGGGTGGTTACACCGAAGATTCGCTGGAATACCAGGATGTGATGGACCGCCTGCTGGTCAAGTGGAATACCGCCAAGACCCTTGTGCCTAAAGCTGTACTCACGCCGGCCAGCAAGAAAACCAGGCTGGGTATCATTGCCTACGGCTCATCTCACGCAGCAGTGATCGAAGCCAGCGTGCATCTGGCCGAGCACGGCATTCATGCCGATTATTTGCGCCTGCGGGCTTTTCCGTTTGGCGCTGAAGTGGAGGAATTTCTCGCCAGCCACGACACTATTTTTGTGGTGGAACAGAACCGTGACGCACAGATGAAGTCCTTGTTGATGCTGGAAACCCAGACCAACGCCAGCAAACTTATTTCCATATTGCACTACAACGGCATGCCCTTGCCCAGCGATTGCATCGTCGAGGCGATTGACCAGCACATTGAGTCAGAGGCAGCAGCATGACCTACATCGCTAAACCCAAAATTGATTTGCCGGGCCAGCAGCGCAACGCCATTGGCCTGCTGAGGCGTGACTACGAAGGCAGTCTCTCAACTCTGTGCGCGGGTTGCGGCCACGATTCGATTACAGCAGCGATTGTGCAGGCACTGTGGGAAATGGCCATTGAGCCGGAAAAGCTGATCAAGCTCAGCGGCATTGGCTGTTCCTCAAAAACCCCCGCTTATTTTGTGCATGGTGCCCATGGCTTCAATTCGGTGCATGGCCGCATGCCCTCAGTGGCTGCCGGCGCCCACGCGGGCCATCGTGACCTGGTGTGCATTGGTGTTTCAGGTGATGGTGATTCACTGTCGATTGGTTTTGGCCAGTTTGGGCATGCCATTCGTCGCAATCTGAACATGCTCTACCTGATTGAGAATAATGGCGTGTATGGCCTGACCAAAGGGCAGTTCTCGGCCTCGGCGGACCCCGGCAGCAAGGCCAAGAAAGGTGAAGTAAACCACATGCAGAGCATCAACCCGGTGGCCACAGCGATTGCCATGGGCGCCAGTTTTGTCGGCCGCAGCTTTTCCGGCGACCGCCAGCAGTTGGTAGCCTTGATCAAGGCAGGTATCGCGCACCAAGGCGCTGCCTTGCTGGATGTGATATCGCCCTGTGTAACCTTCAATGATCATGTGGGCTCAACCAAGAGCTATGCCTATACTCGCGAGCATTTGTATCACACCAGTGAAACTGGTTTTGTTCCGCCTGCCACCGAGATCACAACCGACTATGCAGCAGGTGAATCAGTACGGGTAAAAATGCACGACGGCTCCAGTATTGTGCTGAAGAAAGCCGATCCGGACTTCGACCCCACCAATCGCAGCAAAACCCTGCGTTACCTTGAAAAGCACCGCAACAAGGGCGAAATTCCCACCGGTCTGCTGTTTATCGACGACGATTTGCCCGACATGCATGCCATTGCCGGCACAGCGAAAAAACCCCTGCGTGATTTCGACTACGCCGAACTGAACCCGGGCAGCGCTGCGCTGGAGGAATTGCAGCGCAGTATGCGTTGATCTGATTTCTCATAGTCATCCCGGCCCCCGAGCCAGGAGAAGGTGAGACCGGGAACCGGTCGAGAAGCTGGTCTGGGCCATCCACCTCTCTTATGCGGACTGCGTCTTAGCGGACCCCTGATCCAATAGTGGGAATTCGGCCTTAAGAGTTCCTTAAGCTAGCCGCTGTAGTCTGGCCACATCGAAATGGATGATGTGGAATCGACATGCCCGCAATGATTGCCAATCTGGTAAACCCTGAAAATGCAGCCTCCCAGAGAACAGCTTCCCAAAAAACAGCTTCATTGTTCCGGTTGGCACGGTTGCTCTCACCCGGCCCGACTTTTAATGTGTACCTGCCAGAAGCAGCCAATCGGCACCAGGTGACCCAGTATATCGCCGAGCAATTCAAAGACGCGCATGGCGCGCATATTCACGACTTCATGCCCCTGCTGCTGAGCATGCAGTGCCAGGGGCGAATCAGCGCTGTCACAGGTGTGCGTCCAGCGGCCCGTCAACCCTTGTTCCTCGAGCAATACCTGGACGGCCCGGTGCAGATGGTATTGACGCAGTTGACCGCCAGCGAAGTCAAACGCAGCAAGATTGTGGAGGTGGGAAACCTGGTAGCGACCCAAAAAGGAGCCAGCCAATTGTTGTTCCTGCTGCTGACCGCACTGCTTCATCGATGTGACTATGAATGGGTCGTGTTTACTGCCACGCCAACCGTTATCAAGGGGCTGGAGCGGCTTGGTTTTAAGCTGAACGTGCTGTGTGACGCGGATCCGGCCCGGCTTGAAAACGCCAATCTGGCAGAGTGGGGTACTTACTACTCGAACCGCCCACAAGTGGTTGCGGGTTCTATCCCGCCAGCCATGACGGCTCTGTCGGAACACAAGGTTCTTTCCGGTGTGCTGGCTCTGCTCGGGCAACAGATCAGCGAGCTCGCTCCCGTATTCGCAAAAACAGATTTACCCTATGGCACTCATGCTGTCACAGCTTGAGTCGCAGTATCGGCCGGATCAGGTCGTAGCCCGGGACTCCACTCGGGCGATCACGGCTGGCGAGCTGCTTGAAAGCATTTCGACACTGGCGGATCAGCTGAGTGAGCTCAAGATCAATGTGCTGGCCTTGCGCGCCGATAACGGCATTGACTGGCTGATGGTTGATCTGGCCTGCCAAATGGCGTCAATCTGCCTCATTCCCATTCCCGGCTTTTTCTCGGCGGGCCAGCTAGAGCATATCCTCGAAGAGGCGCCGGCGGACGCCTGTATCTGCGACGATCCGGCCGCGATCGAAGCCGGTCTTGGAAAGCGCTCAAACAAGCGCGTCTCAATATCAGCAGGCACCCTGTCCCTGATGCTGTTTACGCCATCGACGATCGCCGGCCCATTGCCGCCCGGCACCGGTAAAGTGACCTTTACCTCTGGCTCCACTGGCACGCCGAAAGGCGTTTGCCTGAGCAATCTCCAGTTACAGCAGCAAGCCAAAGCTTTAGCGGAGGCAGTGAAACTCAGTTCGCCCCGTCACCTCTGCCTGTTGCCCCTCAGTACCTTGCTGGAGAACGTGGCTGGCATTTATTCACCGCTGTTTTGCGGTGGTGAAGTGATACTTCCCGGGCTGGCTGAAATCGGTTTCAGTGGCAGTTCCACCGTGGATGCCCAGGCTTTTGTTCAAACCATCAGCCGTTATCAACCTACCAGCATCATACTGACGCCGCAATTGCTCGTGCTGCTGGTGACCGCAGCCAGTAACGGCTGGCAAGCCCTCAACTCGCTGCAATTTGTGGCCGTAGGGGGCGGGAAAGTGCCTCCCGGCCTGATGGCTGAAGCACATCAACGAGGTATTCCAGCCTTTGAGGGTTACGGCCTGTCGGAATGTGCGTCGGTGGTCAGCCTCAATACTCCCGCTCACAGCCAGCCGGGTACGTGTGGCCACCCACTCGCGCATTTGCAGCTGGATATTGAAGAAGGCGAGATTGTGGTGAGAGGTAACGCCATGCTGGGTTATCTGGGAGAACCAGCAAGCTTTGGACAATCCGCCATTCACACCGGAGACCTTGGCATTATCAACGAGCAGGGCTATGTGGTCATTAATGGCCGCAAGAAGAATCTGCTGATCTCCAGCTTTGGCCGAAACATTAACCCCGAGTGGGTGGAGAGTGAAATGTTGAGCCAGCCGCTGCTGTCAGAGTGTGTGGTGTTGGGTGATGCTCGTCCTTATTGCGTGGCTTTGCTCTCCCTGCGATCGAGTCAGACGGGCGATGATGTCATCCAGCGTCATGTGGATCGGGTGAACCTCAGATTGCCGGACTATGCCCGGGTCAAACGCTGGCACCGTCTCAGTCGCCCATTATCCAGTCATCCCAACCTGCTGACATCGAATGGCCGGCTGCGCCGCGAGCTGATTGCCACTCAATTTGCATCCCTGGTTGATAGCCTTTATCCCCAATCCTGCCAGGTAGAATCTGCATGAGTTTTTTTGAGACCCTGAACCACGAAACTGCGGAGCAAGGTCTGCAGTTGTTGTCCACACCCATCATTGGCCGGGCCCTGGCCGGAAAAATCAGTTTGCAGGAATACACGAATTTCCTGTCCCAGGCCTACCATCATGTCAAACACACCGTGCCTTTACTGATGGCCACCGGTGCGCGCTTGCCTGAGTCTTACGAATGGTTGCGGATGGCAGTGGCTGAATACATCGAGGAAGAGGTCGGTCACCAGGAATGGATACTCAACGACATGGCGGCCTGTGGATTCGACAAAGAGGCCGTGCGACGCAGCCAGCCCTCGCTGGCCACAGAACTGATGGTCAGTTATGCCTATGACACGGTTAACCGCGTTCACCCGCTGGGTTTCTTCGGAATGGTGCATGTGCTCGAGGGCACCAGCGTCAATATTGCCGACCAGGCGGCCGAACGGATTCGCTCCGCACTCAAACTCCCGAAAAAGGCCTTCTCCTATCTCTATTCCCACGGTTCCCTGGATCAGGATCATGTGAAATTTTTCGAAGGCTTGATGAATCGCATCGAGAGCCCGCAGGACCAGACACAGATCATCCATAGTGCCCGGGTGTTCTACACCCTTTATGGCAATATTTTTCGCTCTCTGGATGAGAGTGCAAGCATTGAGCAGGTCCTGGCGGCCTGAACATTTAAATGAACATTCAATTGAACATTCGGTTGATCATCCAGGCCCCCAAAGCGGTTCAGCGATATTGAAACTCGAGAATAAGCGGGTTCTGCTCAGCGGCGCTAGCGGCGGTATCGGCTGGGCGATTGCTGAAAAGCTGGCGGCAGTTGGCGCGCATTTGCTGTTGCAGGGCCGCAATGAGGACAAACTCAGGCAATTGCAACTGGCCTTGCCGGGAACGCACCAGCGAGTGGTGGCGGATACAAATACTCCTGCAGGCCGTGCTTGCGTGTTGCAAAGTTGCCAGCAACATGGCCTCGATGTGTGGATCAACGCAGCGGGTGTGCAGGATTTTAAGTTTTTTACTGATCAGGACAGTGAACTGATCCAGCTGATGCTGCAGACCAATCTCCTGTCCCCCATCCTGTTAGCCCAGGGCCTGCTGCCCCTGTTACAACAGCGCTCGGATGCCGCCATCGTCAACATCGGATCTACTTTTGGCAGCATTGGGCATCCCGGATTTGTTGCTTACTGTGCCAGCAAATTCGGCTTACGCGGATTCACCGAAGCTCTGCAGCGCGAGTTGGCCGACAGCCATGTGCGGGTCTTGTACTTCGCTCCCCGGGCCACGCGTACAGACCTCAACTCCATGGCAGTTACTACCCTCAACGAAGCTCTGGGGAATCGGGTGGACAGCCCCCGGCAAGTGGCAGAGGAACTCATGTCCTTGCTGGCCAGCAAACGCAAGCTTCGCTATATGGGTTGGCCCGAAAACCTGTTCGTGCACATCAACGCCTTGTTCCCGGGCATCGTTCACAAGGCCCTGATCAAAAAACTGCCACTGATCCGGCACCACGCCCAATCCTGAAACCAAGGAGCTATCTCATCATGAAACACCCTCGATTCTATTTTTGCAGCTGTCTGCTGTTCATCTGTCTCATCAGTAGCGCCAATGCCAAAGCTGACTTGGAGGCAGACCTGGACGCAGAGATTGCCCAACTGCAACAACGCTGGGCCGAAGTAAACTATCAGCTTGAAGGTAAGACGCAGATTACCGAGTTCGAAAATCTGCTGCATCAGGCAGACAAGGTAACCAGTCAGTATCCCGAGCAGGCAGCAGCCTGGATCTGGAGCGGCATCATCAAATCCACTTATGCGGGAGCTAAAGGGGGCCTTGGCGCACTGAAATTGGCCAAGCAGTCCAAGAAGGATCTGGAGAAAGCCATGGAACTGGACGCTGATGCCTTGCAAGGTTCAGCCTATGCCAGCCTGGGTACCCTGTATTTTTCCGTTCCGGGCTGGCCAGCCGGCTTCGGTGACGACGAAAAAGCCAGTGAGCTGCTGTTGCATGCCCTGACCATCAACCCGGACGGGATAGACAGCAATTATTTTTATGCCGAGTTCCTGTCAGACCAGAAACGCTACTCCGAAGCAAAAACGTACTACCTCAAAGCCCGGGTTGCGGCCCCCCGCCCAAACCGCCCGGTTGCAGATGCCGGACGACAGGATGAAATCACACTGGCATTATTGGAGATCGAGAAACACTTGAAAGAATGAGCGGTCCAAGCAAAACCACTCCGACGCGCCTGTGAGTCGCGAGCGGTGTGGGTTCCCGCATCAGGACAGAGAAACGCAATGTTGATTTTGCTGGTGGAGGATGATCCATCGTTATCCCATGCTTTGCAGGTAGCGCTGCAAAAGCAATCTCATTCTGTCAATGCAGTGGCAACGGGCAGCTCGGCCTTGCATGTGGTGAGTACCAATACACCCGATATCGTCATTCTCGACCTTGGCTTGCCAGATATGGATGGTCTGGCGGTATTGAA
>JANOGQ010000580.1:0-12313 GCA_031406105.1 Lysobacterales bacterium
GAAGGTGATCAGTTGATCGCTTGCCACGGTGATCAGCACCAACATGACTGATTCTGTGTCGCTTTGCAGAGTCATCGCGTCCCGGAAGCTCCCGGAAATCCGGGCAGTTGCCTTGCTTCTGGGTATGATATTGGCAGTTGCATCAGCCAATAGCTGGGCAGCTGTTTTCGTAGTGACCAATATCAATGCTCCTGGAGCTGGCTTCAACGACACCACTGCGGTGGCCGCGGTTACTGGCAACCCGGCTACTACGTTGGGGGCGCAGCGTATGGCCGTGTTTCAGGCCGCTGCAGACAGTTGGGGCGCGCTCTTGCAAAGCCCGGTCAATATTGTGGTAGCGGCGCAGATGACTTCCCTGAGCTGCTCAAGCAATTCCGCGATCCTTGGCTCGGCCGGAGCGGCCAGTATTTTTCGTGACTTTCCTAACGCACCCCTGGCCAACACCTGGTACCCGGTAGCTCTGGCCAATGCGCTGGCCAGCTTCGATAACGACCCCGGGAAAGCCGATATCAATGCCAATTTCAACCAGGATATTGGTAAGCAAAATTGCCTCACCTCACGACCCTGGTCTTATGTCATTGGTGTGCCAGCGCCGGCCAGCACTATTTCGTTTTTCGACACCGTGGTACATGAAATCGGCCATGGCCTGGGAGTATTCAGTCTCGTAAGTACCAGCACGGGGCAGTTGTTTAACAATCAAAGCGACAGCTACACCCAGCATTTGCTGGACGAAACACCCACATCCACTCTGTGGACGGCATTAAACAATGCCGGACGCGCGGCTTCTGCCATTGATACCGGAAACCTTACCTGGAACGGCGGCTCGGTCAACGCAGTTGCCAGTCTGCTGACTGCCGGCCGCCACGGCAGCAGCAACCGGGTGCGAATGTATGCGCCTAATCCGCTGGTCAGCGGCTCATCGGTCAGCCACTTCGATACCGCCCTGACCCCCAATGAAATCATGGAACCCAGCCTCAACAGTGTTACCCGGCGCCGCCTCGCCAATCACCTGATGCTGGACCTGGGCTGGCGCGCACGCGTCAACCTGTCGGTGAGCAATTCTGATGATTTTGTCGAATTGCCGGCAGGCTCTGTGACCAGCTATACCATCACAGTGCAGAACAACAGTGCAGCCGATCTGACTGTTATCAATCTGGGTGTTCTCAACACGCTGCCGGCCGCCTTACAGGGCGTGAGCTGGAGTTGTGCTGGACAGGCTGGTGGTAGCTGTTCGGCCAGTGATGGCCTTGGCAACATCAATACCCAGGTCGCCATCCCGCAGGCAGGTTCGGTGGTTTTTACGGTCAATGCTGTGCTCAACGCGACATTTACCGGCACCCTCAACAATACGGTTAACCTGGTGCTACCAGCCAATCTGCAGAATCAGAATCCAGCCACACTGACAGCTACCGATAGTACCAACATCATTTCAGCTGCTGACCCGGCAGGCTTCAGCATTTCACCAATTTCGGGTGACACCACAGAAGGGGGCGTCACTGCGACATTCAGCGTTGTGCTGGATACTCAGCCATCGTCCAATGTAAGTCTTGGCCTGAGCAGCAGTGACACAACGGAAGGCACAGTTGCGCCTTCTGCCCTGCTCTTCACCAACGGGAACTGGAACGTACCACAGCTGGTAACCGTGACTGGCCAGGATGACTTTGTCGATGATGGCAACATCGCCTATTCGATCATAACCGCAAGCGCCGTCAGTTCTGACCCGAATTACCAGGGCTTGAACCCAGCTGATGTAGCAATCACCAACCTGGATGATGATACCGCCGGTATCGAAGTATCAGCAGCCTCCGGCAACACCTCGGAAACCGGTTCGACTACGACCTTTACCATCGAATTGGACAGCGAACCCACTGCAGATGTCAGTATCAGCCTGAGCAGCAGTAGCGAAGACGAGGGCCTGGTCAGCCCGACCATCGTCAGTTTCACTCCGACAACCTGGTTTGAAGCGAGACTGGTAACTATTACCGGTCAGGATGATGTACTGAAAGACGGCGATGTCGCTTATTCCATTATCACTGCGCCGGTGGTCAGCCTGGATGCCAATTATTCCGGGCTGGATCCGGCGGACCTCAACCTCATTAACATTGATGAAGACAGCGAACTGATATTCAAAGATGGTTTCGATTCGCCTTGATTTTTCGCCCCTTGAATCCTGCAGCACAAGGCCTTTCGCCCTCACTGCTTCTGCAGGCGCTTGATCGCAAAACCAGCCGATGATCGCCTGCCAATAGTCGTATGATGAGAGAAACGGCCAGCATTGAATCCGAATCCGGGAGAACGAATATGTATCAGATTTCTTGCGCTTTGCTGATTCTTTTTTCCACTGCGCTGTCAGCTGCATCACCCGGCACGGAACACACCTTCCAGCTTGAGGAGGGCGAAGTTCGCCCCGCTGCAACGCTGGAAGATGCCGCCTGGCTGGCAGGCAACTGGCAGGGCACTGCCTTTGGCAAACAGTTCGAGGAAATCTGGAGCGCTCCATCGCAAGGCTCCATGGTCGGCATGTTCAAGCTGTTCGATGACGATGGAGTCGAGTTTTACGAATTGATGCTGCTTACAGTGGACGAAGGTTCACTCAGCCTTAAAGTCAAACATTTCACTGCCGAATTCACAGCCTGGGAAGAAAAGGCAGATTTTGTAAACTTCAAACTGGTGAAGAAAGAAACCGGTGCATTGCACTTTTCCGGCCTGAGTTTTTACCAGCGCGGCGCTGACCAGATTGACGGTTTTATTGTGATGCGTCAGGGCGATGAAATCACCGAGCACGAACTCCGTTATGAGCGCGTAAAGTAGCACCCTGCCCCTTAGCAGTCCGGCAAAGTCAGCTGCTGTCGATCAGCTTGCACTGCAACGATTCAGAACAATCCCTGCTCATTCTTTTGCATGCTGTTGCAAATACTCCGCCAGTTGCTGTCGAGAGATTTTGCCCGTGATGCTAACCGGCACCTTGCCTGGAAACAGTACTTTTGTGGGTACTTTGTGTGCACTGAGTATTGACCGCAACTGCTCAACAATAGCGGTTTCGGTCAGTTTGGAACTGGCAGAAGTGATCAGCAGCCACGGCTCGGTAGCAAGGTTCCCCAGGCCTGGCTGCAAGACCTCCACTCCCAAAGCAATGCAATCGTCTACCCCGTCCAGCTGCAAAGCTGCCTGTTCGATTTCCACTGGTGCAACCACATCACCAGTGCTGAGCACGATCAGGTCCTTGATGCGTCCTTCGAACCAATAGACTCCGTCCTCATCCTGTCGTGCCAGATCGCCGCTGTATATCCATGCCGATCGACTGCCGACAGGCCATGACCCATCGGCACACAAGTAGCCAGACATCGACTTCGGGCTTCGTGCCACGATCTGCCCCGATTGCCCAGCAGCTACTGGCTCCCCGGCAGGATCAAGCAAACACACTTCCACTCCTGCAGCGGGCTTGCCCAGGGCACAGGACCGCGCCGGATCCTGCAGATCATTGACCATGATCCAGCTGAGTTCCGTCATTCCATAGGTGACTGTCAGCAAGCGCCCGGTCAAGGCGAAATATCGTTGCTGCAGTTCCATAGGCACGCGATCAGCGCCCACCGAAGCAAACTGCAGGCTGCGCAAGCTTGCAGTCGCAAGCTCAGGATGCAGCAGCAAGGCCTGGAATGCTGAAACCACCATGATGAGATGACTGGGATGACGGGAATTCAGCTGCTTTACCAATTGATCCACTGCATAGGATTCCAGCAGGACGAAACTCGCGCCCACATGCAGGTAAGCCAGAGCCTGGTAAAGGCCAACGCTGTGGGACAGGCAGGAAGCAACGATGGCATGACTTTCCGGCATGATTCGTGCCGAGGCTATGCGTCCCTCGATGATCTCCTGCAAGGCCATGGGCGAAATGACCACACCCTTGGGAAAACCACTGGATCCAGAGGTATGAATCACCAATGCGGCAGCGACCTGCGCTTGCTGCCTGCCAGAATCAGGTTCTGAACGTATCCCCGAGTGCGGCCCTGAAGTTGGCCCTGAATTTGACCCTCTGTCTGGCCTGGCGATAGAGATACTAGCGCCTTCCGGCCCAAGCCGGATACCCTCGTCTTCGTCAATAAGCAGCAATCGTTCAATGCCTGCGGTAAGCAGATCAGACTGAGCCAGATCCGCCGCAAGCGCTGCGTTAGTCAGTACTGTATTCAGGCCCGCGCGCTGGCAAATGGTCAGCAATTCTGGCCGGGATGTTTCCGCATTCAGCGGCATAGCGGTCATGGTGTTGCGAAAAGCCGCGAGACAGATTTCAATCAGTTCCGGGCAGTTGGGTAAGTAGATTCCGATCAGTTCTCCAGGCTGGAAGAATTCCTGTAACTGCTCAGCCAGACTATGTACCTTGTTGTGTAATGTGGCATAGCTGATCTCCCTGCCTTGCCAGCAGCAGGCAGTTTTTGCCGGATCGCCCTGTGACAGCAAATTGACCAGGTAAGACTGAGCCGGATGCGCCGCCAAATTTTGTATAGTCTGGCCGACCGTGCTCATTGAGCAGACTTTGCCACAGAATCAGTTCGCTGCGGTGGGAATCATGAACTCATGTTTTACGCAGCAACGGCCGGCAGAACCCGCAGTCACGTTGCCGAAAAAATCATGCAATGCCGGCGACAAGGGTCGTGAATTTGGCATGGCCATCCAGGCGCGATAAAGCTGCCTCTTGCTGGCCACTTCCGCACCGTCTTCAAATGCCGTTCGGCTATGAAAAACGATATGGTTGTTCAGCAATAACACATCACCTTTCCGGAACTGGCGACGGAACTGCCATCGGTCGGCACCATAAATGTATTCGTCAAAGACATTCAGAGCATTGAGTTGCGCTTCGCTCATTCCGGGCACACCCGGGTAGCTTTGTGCCCGGTCGATGTAAAAGCGCGAATAGCGAGCACAGATACGTCCCTCGGCCATCGAAAAGATCGGTGCTTCCCAGGTCCGGGAGCGCTTGCTTTGGTCGCTATTACGACCCTCTGGGTACATGTAATCCTGCCAGGCGTTATGGTAATGACCATAGAGCTGACGCAGTGCATCCGGATGATCCTGCAGCATCTGGTTGTGCACCGCTGCGGGACTGACCAGGATGGTTTCACCACCCCGCTGCGCAGGACGACGGCACAGGAAAGCCACTACGTCGCAACCATCATTGTGTATCGGTAATCCCAGATTGTGTTTACTGCCCCGCCGTTCGTCCAGCCTGGCCTGGCCCTCATCCTGGACCGGCTGCAAGTATTCGCCATAAATGGTTTGGGCCTTTAACCAGCCGATGTGCGACAACAGGCCGCCATACATGACCTTGGCATCCTCTTCGCTGCAATCCAGGGGAAAATCCTGCAACAGAAATACACCCTTACCGTATTCCAGGTCATGTTGAATCCTGGCCAGTAACTGCGCCATTCCGGGCAAAGGAAACAGGCTGGCTTCAAGCGGCACAGCCAGTGGACTTTGCTGGGCCTCGCAAAGCTTCCTGTAATGGAACAAAGCGGAACGCAATTCCGTCCGGTCATGGTCGGTCAAGGTCACCTGCCAGGAAGTATCTGTAGCCAGTTCCTCCGGGGCCCAGGCCTCAGCACTGCTTTGCAATATGGCTGTGTCGTTCTCGGGGTGCATGCTATCCAGCGTTTACTTGACCGTGGCAATGCATTCTATTTCAGTGCGTGCACCCAGAGCCAGCCCGCTGACGCCCAGGGCGCTGCGCGCCGGCGGATTGGTGGGAAAAAAGGTTTTATACACCTCGTTCATGGCTGCCCATTCAGCAATGTCCGCCAGAAATACCGTGCACTTGACCACCTCAGCCAGAGAGGAGCCATTCTCCTCGAGAGTTGCCTTGATGTTGTCCAGCGTTTGCCGGGTTTCCGGCCCAATGCCGCCTTCTGCCAATTGCCTGGTGCCGGGGACAATGCCCAGCTCACCAGCCAGGTAAAGCATATGTCCTACTCGCACTGAACTGGAAAACGGCATGCCCGACCCGGGGTCCCACTGATGCGCAACTTCGGGTGCCTGGGCCTGTGCCCCGGCTGCAGCCAATCCGGCCAGAAGCACTGCATTCAATACGAATTTTTTCATCTGCAAACTCCTGCTTGATAGTTGTTGGGTCGCGATACCCAAGCGCAATTGAAACCGCACAGCAATCAGATTTCGCCTTTCCTGGCGAACTCGGCAATGTGCTCGGCAGCGCGGAATGCCAATGCCTGTATGGTCAGAGTGGGTTGGCCACGGCCCGAGGTAACCAGGCTGGAGCCGTCACAGACAAACAGGTTAGCAATTTCGTGTGAGCGATGATAGCGATCCACTACAGACTTGGCCGGATTATCGCCCATCCGGCAAGTGCCCAGCAAATGGGTAAACAGGTTTTGCGCCACCACAGGCTCACGCAGGGTACTGGCGGCCCCGGCTGCATCGAGAATTTCCGCCGCCCGATCCTGCAGAAATGCGGCCATGGCCAGATCATCGGCATGATCGCGGTAAGTGATGCGTACCGCAGGTCGGCCATGCGTATCTTTCACCTGCGGATCGAGGCTAACGTTGTTGCTTTCCAGAGCCAGCGATGTGGTACTTGCCAGCACGGCCATATGGCGGCTGAAGTGATTGATGATATCGCGCTTTAACTCTCTCCCCCAGCGCATTTTTGGCATATACGCTTCGGTGAAGGCGTTGAGGATGGGGCCACCTTCGACCAGCGGCCTGCCATCCAGACCACCGCCGCCATAGAATCCGCGCGCCGGATCATGGTCATAGAAATCATGCGCTATGCGGGTGCATTGAATACCTTTCCAGTCGTTCAGCTCATGCTCAAAATAACCATGCATCACGGAATGACAATTACCCATCAGGTATTTGCCCACCATGCCCGAGCCATTGGCCAATCCATCGGGAAATCCCGAAGACTCTGAGAGCAGTAACAATCGCGGTGTTTCAGCGCCATTGGCTGCCAGAATTACTGCTTTGGCTTTCTGCAGATGTTGCTGCCCTTGTGCATCGAGGTAGGCCGCACCACTCATGCGGCCCTGGGGATTGGTTTCCAGGCGAAACACCGTAGACAAAGGCCTGATTTCACAGCGCCCGGTTTGTTCCGCCTGCGGGATCAATGCAGCCAGCGAGGAGGACTTGGCATTCATCTCGCATCCAAAGCCCATGCAGAAGCCGCAGTTGGTGCAGGCGGGGCGACCCTTATAAGGCTGTGAAAGTATTGCCACCGGTGCGACTTGGGGATGCAGGCCCATTTTCAGGGCGCCGCGTTCAAACAAAACGCCGGACGATTTCACTGGCATGGGCGGCAAGGGGAAAGGCCGGGAACGGGGTGGATCCGTCGGGCCGGGGGCACCTGAAACCCCGATCTCCCACTCGACTTTCGAATAATAGGGTTCCAGTTCTTCGTAGCTGATGGGCCAATCGGCGAAACCTGTGCCGGTGATCGGACCCAACAAGCTGCACTCTTTAAAGTCCACCGGGCGCATACGCCAGTAATTGCCGGAAAAATGTACGCTGCTGCCGCCAACACCCCGTGCATACAATGCCGGTGGCGGACCATTGCTGCCATCACGAACGATGGCTTCATTTGTTTCATCCATGCGGAAAGTCTGGTGGTCAGTCCACGACGGGTGCGTTAACAGTTCATTCTGGATATAAGCCTGGAACTCGTCGTGCCCGAAGTCTGCAGCAGTGCGGTAAGGCCCCTGCTCCAGCACGACCACTGAATGCCCCGCACTGGCTAATTCGCGAGCCAGCACACCACCGGCAGCACCTGAGCCTACGATCAGGAAATCAACTTCGTCACTTTCTTTGTAGCGGATACGCGGCTCAGGAGCGGGCATGTTCAGCCTCCTTTGCATATTCCGCATCGTAGTAGCCGAAAGGGGGCTGCCATACGTGTCGGGTTTCGAAGCCAATCATTTCCCAGGCCCGGCCCTTCAGATTTCCACCGTAAGCAGGCAGGGCAAATAGACCGCATAAAGTCAGGAAATGCGCAGCGCCGAAAAAGTCACTGGTTTCTACCTGCTGCAGCAGTTCGGTTTGCTGATCAAACGCGAGCTGTCGAAATGCGCCTGCACCGCCAGCACGCTCATCCAGATCAGCCAAACCCAGCTGTAGCATTTGCTGGCTGCCAGCCATAAACCCACCCAGGGCCGCATCGATGAAATAAACGGCTCCCAGTTCGCTGGCGCCGGGTAATTCGTCGGGTGGAAAAATCTGATCCACAAGGGCGCTCAAAGTGAGCGCCTGGTCGGGAGTTAAATGGATCCATGCAGACTGCATCGCCATGGCTTGCCCGGCCTGTTCAGCAGCAGCCCATAACAGCGGCCCCTGAGCAGCCAGCCAGCTGCCTCCGAAGAGACTGGCTGCACTTCGGAGGAACTGACGTCTTGAGCCGGATTCATCTGCCATGATTGCCATTCCCTTGTGCCCGATTCGGCAAATTGATCATAGCAGTTACTAAATTGAAGGGTTGCCAGGATTCTTGCCTCAGGCTTTTATCCCGGGCTTTTATCCCGGGCTTTTGGTGCCAGGCTATTGGAGCACTGCCTGCGGCCTTGACCGGATTACCTGGCGCAGCGGGTGGATCAAGTAAAAAAAAGGCTTTGCATCTGTCAAAGCAGATTCAAAGCCAATCGCACACATCAGAATGTTTCATCAGCTGCCAATGACTTCCGGCAACTCTGACAGGCCAGGGAAACTCTGAATCAATCAGAGTTTCCCCGTTAGTTGCCTGTATCAATCACTGGAAAGCAGCGCACCCGTCGCGGCAGGCGTGGCCGGAGGATCCATGGAAACCACCGTACCCGACCTGCGGTCCACGTTGCAGAGTACCACCAGCTTTTCGCCTTCCGGAGTAAATACCCTGAGACGTAACTGCTTGCCGTGTTTCCGCACACCGTCCAGCCTGACTTCCGCCTTTTGATCGACAGAACCCCAGGCCACTTCTGCTTCACTTTGGCAGGTTTCGAAAGATTCCAGAGTCGTGGCTGCCGCCAGGCCATTGCTCACGCTCAAAAGTCCGGCAAGCATAAACAGCCCCAACACAGGCCGCGTCACTTTCACTGTCTCAGACAAACTCACTTTCCAACTGCTCATGATAATGCTCCGTTTTTTCACTACCGGCTCGTGCTTGATCCGGCTACAGGGCTTAAGATATAGTCTGCATCTACGCAGGTAAATATCCAAAAACGCAGTTTGAGTATGCAAATATGCAGAGCATCAATTGGCAGGACTTACGGTATCTGATGGAAATCGTCCGGGGTGGCACCCTCAGCGCTGCCGCCCGTAAGCTGGCTGTGAATCAGACCACCGTCTCGCGCCGCATCACTGCACTGGAAGAAGCGCTGAATGCGCCTTTGTTCGACCGCTCCAGCAATGGCTGGTTTATCACTCCGGTGGGGGAATCGGTCATGCGCTCGGTGGAAACCATCGCTGATGAAGTGCACAACATCGGCCGACTGGTGCAGATAGACCGTCAGGAGCTGAACGGAAAGCTGCGCATCACGGCACCGGATATCTGCATTCAGGGTTTGCTGATGTCCGGCCTCAATTCGTTTACCGAACTCTATCCCGAAATCGATATTGACCTGATTGCGACTGAAGCGCTGCTGGATCTGTCGGTACATGATGCCGACGTGGCATTTCGTGCCACCAACACGCCGCCCCCCAATGTACTGGGTACCCATATTGCGGATTTCGCCTATGCGGTTTACGCAACCCCATCCTTGTACCAGCAATACCTGGTTAATCCGACCAGTGTCGGGGGGATTTCCTGGTCCAGGGAAAGCCGTACGGCACCGGAGTGGATGCGCAGCGATTTTCCCGATATGCAGGTCAGATACCGCGCCAACTCGCTCAATGTGGCATTCAACCTGGCGCGGCAAGGACTGGGAATTGCATTGCTGCCCTGCGGGCTCGGTGATGCTTCAGCCAAACTGCGCCGCATACCCGCCCGCTACCAGCACCCCGTCATTGGCTTCTGGCTGCTGTCACATATTGATCTGCGAACCACAGCACGCATCCGTATATTCCGGGATTTCATGCTGGAGGCTGTCCAGTCCTATGTGCCGCTGATTGAAGGTCGTTGCGAACGCTATTTTGAGCAACGCCACCAGCAGGAACTCGAATTACTGACGGGCTGACCCTCACGGGCTGTTACAGGCCACTATTTCAGGATTCAAGGCGTAACAGGCGTGATCCTGCCAGGAACAGCAACACACCCAATAACAACATCAGACTGCAGGGCAGTAACATTTCTGCAACGGTGAATTCGCGCCAGGTAGCCCCTTCAAACATCAGGATGGCCCATTTGACCGGACTGAAATGACTGACACTGATCATCCAGGGCGGCATGGCGAACAAGGGAATCATGCCACCGCCAAACATGGCCAGTACCATCATCACGCCCCAGCCCACGCTGGCCATGCCACGTTCGGTTTTGCCTATGGCTGCGAGGAACATCATCAGGCCCACAAAGCTTGCGGATACCGCCAGGATGGCGAGTAGTACCTTGTGCGGATAATCGATGGGCACGCCAAATACCAGCCGCGCCACCACAAAGAACACAGCCAGCACCAGCACCAGGGCCAGGAAGCAGCCCAGCGCCTTGCCACCGAGAATCTGCAGGCGTGAAATGGGCGCGACAACCAAACGGGCCATGGTACCCCTGGTTTTTTCCTGAACCAGCGCGACGCCGAAGCCCATGACCACGCCCATGATGGCCCAGAACATGCCCTGCGGCATGGTGATGGCATAGGCATTAAGCGGCCCATCTTTCTGCACCACCACATCTTCCTGTATCAGTTTCAGCGGCATCAGGGCTTCGCTTAATCCACTGCCCTGCTCTGTAGCTTCAGGCTCCGATGCATCTGGCGCAGCCATTCCATCCTGAACCACCAGTTCCCTCATTTGCGGCAAGAAGCCACCCAAAAGGTCCTTCCAGCCTGCCGGCATGGCTGGATTATTCTGCACATCTTCCAGCGACTGATCGAGTTGATTCACCAGGGCAGCCGAATTACTGAAAGCCTGCTCAAAACGCTGCACACCCAGTTTCATCATCACGCCTTCCAGCATGCCAGCCTCAGCTTTGCGGCTGGGGTCGACACCCAGAATCAGCTCCGGCGGTGAGCCAGCAAAGAGACTGCCATAAGCCTGGCCAAATCCCGCTTGCAAAATGATAAATGCCGTTTTCTTACCCTGCCGGACCAACTCACGGGCTTGCTCGTCGCTGGTCACTTCAATTTTCAGCTCAGCCAGCGCGTCCATGCTTTGCACAAACTCCTGCGAGGTCTGAGTCTGGTCCAGGTCGGCCACGGCCACCGACATGCCGCTGCCGGAACTGCCACTGGAAAATATGGAACCAAAAAAAGCGGCAAACAACAGTGGGAAACCAAAAATAAAAAACAGCGAGATTTTGTCGCGAAACAGCAGCTTGAGGTCCTTGACCACCATTGCCATCAGAATGCCCATCATCAATCCCTCAGGTGTCGGCCGGTCAGATTCAGGAAAACCTGTTCCAGATTGGGTCTGGCCAGGCTCAGATCGCTTATATCGCAACCCGAAGCCAGCAAGCCCTGTATTTCATTCAGCGGATCACTGGTGCTGATGCTTTGCTCATGGCCTGCAGAAAAATAACTGAGCTTGCTGGCACCACCATGCTGGCGGATCAGCTGATCCACGCTGTCCAATGCCAGCAAGCGACCTTGCTCGACGATGCCTACGCGGTCGCAGAGTTTTTCGGCCTCTTCCATGTAATGGGTGGTGTAGATGATGGTTATGCCGCGCTGTTTGAGCGCCAAAACACTTTCGAAAAGGCGATTGCGCGATTGCGGATCCACGCCAACAGTAGGCTCATCCAGCAGCAGAACCTCGGGCTCATGCAGCAGGGCAATGGCCAGGTTCAGCCGTCGCTTCATACCGCCGGAATAATGCTCCACGCGATCCTGGGCCCGGTCAGCGAGGCCAACAAAATCCAGCACCCGCTCACAGGCAGCCTTCAATACTGCACCTTGCAAGCGATACAAACGCCCGAAGAACTCCAGGTTGTCGCGGGCCGACAGCTCTTCATACAGCGCCAGGCTCTGCGGAGCGATGCCGAGCTTGCGCTTGGCCGCAATGCGGGTAGGCGGCTGGCCGTTAACCAACACACTGCCCGAAGTGGGCAGCAGCTGGCCGCTGATCATGGAAATCACAGTGCTCTTACCTGCACCATTGGGACCCAGCAAGCCGAATATTTCGCCGCGCGGAATGTGTATGGAAAATTGATTCACGGCCCGCAAATCATCAAAATCCCGACAGACGTTTTCAAGTTTTA
>JANOGQ010000602.1:0-2874 GCA_031406105.1 Lysobacterales bacterium
GATGAATATCAATTTCCAGGTATTATTACCCGGGGTAAATTTTGACCAGGCCCGTGCAGGAAAAGGAAAGTCACATGGTTGGTTTTTCTGAAGTTGCTATAATTCAGAAAGGTCGCGCATCCGAATGACGCAGTACGCTACCAGGTAATGCGGCGCATAGAGGAGCTCGGAGCTGGCGGTTTTGACCCGACACCCATCAAGACACTGGCGGAGCTCGAGTCCGAGCCAGCCCTGCGTGCGGCGGCGGTCCGCACCCTCGCCACCATTGACCCGGCTAATGCAACCAACAACCTCGTGCCACTTTTGGGTGCGGCCGAAGAGCCTGTCCGTCGCGAAGCCTTCGTGGGCTTGCTGCGGCATGGTGGAATCGAGGGCATTTTACGTGCCGGCGAACCTTTACTTGCGGCCCTGCGCTCCGAGGAAGCGGCCCAGCGGCACTTCGCGGCCAGTGTGCTGGAGAGCGCGCGGGTGGCCGGTTTCACCAACGAATTGACCATACTGCTGCTCGACGCGGATTCCGCTGTGCGGAGCGCTGCACTGCGCGCCGTGGGCGGAGCGAAGTCAGACCAACTCTGGCCTCACACCGTAGCCTTGTTGCGCGATCCCCACCCAGAGGTGCGCCGCGCTGCTGCAACTACGCTGGCTCGCAGCGGCGATGCCGCGCTCAAATTTTTGGTGGCGCTGCTGGTTTCGCCTGAAGCCGAAGTTGGAGCGCGACAACGAGCAGCTCGCGTGATGGGTGCTATTGGCTCAGACGCGGCTCGTCGCTATTTGCTGCAGCAACTTACGATTGCGGATTGGAAGGTCGGTGAAGCTGTTCTCTTCGCGCTCAGGCCGGCACTTGGAATCGACGATGATGAACGGCGCGCGCTGCGCGACCACCAGCAACGGTTGATCGCCCGGGCGGTGCAGACGATCGTGTTTCGGGTCGCGCTCGAAGCCACACCGAATACAGAGTTGGCAGGTGTATTGCGCCGCGCGCTGTCGGATCAGTTGGAATCAGATCTAAATAGCTTGTTCCACCTATTAGCGCTGCTCCATCCCGAGGCCGATATGGCTGATGCCTGGATGTCCTACAACAGCGACGACGCCGCGCGACGTGCTATCGCCGTGGAGGCCGTTGAGACTCTCTTGCAAACCGACGTTCGCGCCGCCGTGCTGGCCTTGCTGGAGCACGACGACGACCGCAAGCGTTTGTCCGCCCTGCCAACTGAATATCGCCCATTGGCATCCTTAAGCAGGGACCTTGCTCGCACCCTGTTTGAAGCACCCGCTTCACTCGTGACTCCGTGGACGCGGGCCGTTGCGCTTTACACCCTCATTAAGACCGGCGCGGTTGTCATACCGCCAGCAAACACGGTAGCCACCGACCCCTTGTGTGCCGAGCTCATCGAAGCACAAGCTTCAATGGCCCGCGACCAACCCAGAGATCAAACCATGCTGACCATCGAGAAAGTACTCATTCTGCGCAACACGCCGATCTTTGACTCGGTCAAGGAAGAACAACTGGTCGACGTGGCCGCACACGCCGAACCGATAGAGCTGGGTGCCGGAACCACGCTCTTCGAACGAGGGCAGGCCGGCAATGCAATGTATGTTGTGGTCGAGGGGCGCATCAAAGCACATATCGGTGAGAAAGTGCTTGCGGAACTGGGCCCTAACGACGTGGTTGGCGAGATGGCGGCCCTCGATCCCGAGCCGAGATCGGCCAGCGTAACGGCGATCGAACCGACGCTGCTGCTGCGCATCAGCAACCAGAATCTGCAACTCCTGATCGACCACAATCCCGATGTGGCGCGCGGCGTCATCAAGGTTCTCTGCGCGCGCCTGCGCCATGCGGACACCAAGTCGACGGGGGCCCCAGGGCTCCAGTGAACTGAACATTTGCAGGAGTGGTGCCCGGGACCAACCACTCGCACATCCTGTGCTTCGAAAAGTTACCAGTCAGCTCTAAGGCAGTCGGGGACAGGTGGTCAAAAGACAGCGAAGCGCGTAGGCTAGGCGCCACCTTCAATCGACTACGGTTTGCTGATGTCACTGCTCGAGGAACTCAAGCGCCGCAACGTATTCCGGGTAGCCATTGCCTATGTCGTGCTGTGCTGGCTGACGGCGCAAGTCGCCGCTCTGCTGCTGGACACTTTTGGCGCGCCTGACTGGGTGCTCAAAAGCCTTCTCACTCTGCTCCTGATCGGTTTTCCTTTTGCCGTGTTCTTTGCCTGGGCTTTCGAGCTGACACCCGAAGGTATCAAAAAAGAAAAAGACGTCGACCGCACCCAGTCCATCACCGCCCACACCGGCCGGAAACTGGATTTCGCCATCATTGCCATCCTGGTCCTGGCGCTGGGCTACTTTGCCTGGGACAAGTTTCTCAACCATCCTGCAGCGGAGCCCGCGAAAAACCAGCTAGCGACAGATGTGGCCAAAGAGGCGCCGGCAATAGCCGATTTGCCAACGCCAGAGTTGCCAACCGACAAGTCCATCGCCGTGCTGCCCTTCGAGAACCGCAGTAAACTGGAAGACGACGAGTACTTCGCCGCCGGCATCCATGACGACCTGCTGACCCAGTTGGCACAGATCTCGTCGCTGCGCGTGATTTCCCGTACTTCGGTGGGGCAGTTCAAGGACACTACCTTGCCTATACGCGCCATCGCGCAGCAACTGAACGTGGCCACCGTGCTGGAAGGCGGCGTGCAGCGCGCCGGCAGCCAGGTGCGCATCAACCTGCAGTTGATCGACGCCGCCACCGACACCCATCTGTGGGCGCAGACCTTTGATCGTGAACTCAGCGCCAGCAATGTATTTGCCATCCAGAGCGAAATCGCCAGCGCCGTTACCGCAGCGCTGCGCGCGACGCTGTCGCCCGAGGAAAAAAGC
>JANOGQ010000623.1:0-7032 GCA_031406105.1 Lysobacterales bacterium
TGCGGGAATAGCTCAGTTGGTAGAGCGCAACCTTGCCAAGGTTGAGGTCGCGAGTTCGAGCCTCGTTTCCCGCTCCAGATGAAGATCACCCGGTTACGCTAACAGCGCAACCGGGTTTTTTTTGCCCATCGCTTATAAAACCCGGAGTGCTGGGTTTGTGCATTGGGTTTGTGGGCATCCATGATTTGCGCAGCCCGGTTCACTCGCCGATCAATCAGGCTTCCTGATTGAGGACCTTCAGTACGGCACAGTGGGTGGCTGAACCAAGGTCTTCAGGCCTTGTATCTCATCAGCCAGATCCAGTGCCTCCCAGCGTTGCAGTGCGATCGGGACATTGCCATTGCGCATCAGTGCATCATGAAAATCCCGCAAGGAAAAATCCCCAGCAGACATCAAGCGGGCGTCGCCCAGAAATTTTTCAATCTGCAGTTTGCCCACCTGGTAGCTGATACCTTGCCCTGGGCGTTGAGCCAGAAGCTCGACCTGCTGTAATGCCGATTGTTTGTCCATGGGTACAGATTTCTCGAGATACTCTGCCGCTTGTTCAATGCTGAAATCACCTTGGGCTAACTTGATATCCACTTCAAGAAGCAAAGCACGCAAACCCATAAAGCTGTAAACAATTTCGCGACTGCGAGGGCTGAAATCCAAAAGGCCAGCCTGCAGCAGCATCTCCTCTGCGTAAAAAGCAATGCCCTCATTGGCAGCAGAATTGAAAAACTGCTGACGGATGGGGTCAGGATGTGCCCAGGACTGCGCTAATTGAAAGTGATGTCCGGGAATGCCTTCATGGATGATCATGGGCCGCGGATCTCGGGCCGTTGCGAATCTGAAGTAGGGCAATTCTCCGCTCGGTTCCTGAATGTAACTGAAAGCTTCGTCTTCAAGCCGATTGGCAGAAGTCAGGTCATTGCAGGCCCCTAGCCAGGCCACTGGCTCCAGCCAGGCTGGGGTGATGCGCTTGCGATAATTTTTCAGCCAAGGCGGAACTGTCATCAGCTGCTGATTTTCAAGAAAGCTGCGGATTTCCTGCTCATTGCTGGCGGAGACGGCTATTTGCTCCTGCGCTGTGCTGAATATCGGCAGTTCCGGGGTATCGGCATTGCGATTCTGTTGCAGCGCCTCAAGAGTTGTTGCACGGCTGAAGGCTTGCCGGCCCTGGGCCAATAATTCATCAGGTGTATAGGGGATCAGGGCTACATTGGCCAGAAACCACTGATAAGCCTCCATACCGATGGCAAACTCAGCGCTCATGGACTGCAGGTTCTTTTGCAGCCACAGTCGATATTCGGCCAATGCTGTAGATGCGGTTTGTATCGCAGCCTCCAGCTCGCCATGGTTTTCTTCCGCCCATTCCGGCAACAAGGCGCGCTGCATGGCCTGCAGCTGCTCTTCCACGGGCATTAACGATTCAATGGTGGCCAGGGCAAAAGGCAGGACCGGTTCAGTCAGGTTTGTTTCAGCGTGTTTCAGGGTCACCGGGAAATGCTGCAGACGACTCATCAATTCTGCCCTGCGCTCATCCGTCCACGGAGTAGACAGAATCAGTAGCTCGAACACTGAGCCCAGGGTTTGCTGCACATAAAACATGGGATTGCGGTTTGGCTCGGCCAGGATATCCAGCTCCCAAGCCACCCGCCTGATGGCCGACGCAAGCAGCATGGCATCCACTTCATCCGCGCGGCTGAAGCTGCTGCTGTCCATGCCTGCCAGTTCTTCGAGGTAGTAGGCATATTTGGCCCGATAGACAGCCAGGTCCTCTCGCGACCAGGCGGGTAACCAGCCTGGTGGTCGTTCTACCCGCGAAACATCGTCTTCTGACGCGGGTTGCTGTTTGCTGCGCCAGCTGAAAAAATCCGCCGCCAGCCGCTGCAATTCAGGGTTGAGGCCGGGCCCGCGACCGGAGTTGGCACTGTCTGGCTGTGCCAGCAATGTTGAAGGGGGTATCAGTAAAAATAGGATGATCAACCAATGGCGCATGAATTGTCCCGTTTCTGAAAGTGTAGTTGTACAACAAACGCTGGCCGGGTGAAAATGCTTTGTAACTGATCGCAGTTCTATCACGCCCGGCGACAGCTCCACTTCAAGAACTTTCAAGGATCAAAATTGATGTCCAAGCCATTGGCGCAAATGCTGGCCCATCAGGGCTTCGCTGTTCTCGATGGCGCCATGGCAACGGAGCTGGAACGGAAAGGTGCCGACCTGAACGATCCACTTTGGTCGGCGCGTTGCCTGATCGAATCCCCCGCGCTGGTTTCACAAGTTCACCACGAATACCTGTTAGCCGGTGCCGATATCATCTCATCGGCTACTTACCAGGCCAGCGAAGCTGGTTTTAAAGAGCGCGGCATGAGCAGCGCAGAAGCGCGGGCGTTGTTGAAGGCGGGAGTCGCACTGGCCGTTCAGGCGCGGGATGCTTTCTGGATAGCAGAAACACAGCATGAAACGCCGGATGAAACGCAGCATGGCACGTTGCAGATTAAGCGGATAAAACCTTTGGTAGCGGCCTCCATGGGTCCATTTGGAGCCTGCCTGCACGACGGTTCTGAATACCATGGAAATTATGCTGCCAGCTGGCGTGAAGTCAGCGTGTTTCATCGTGAACGGATGCTCAGGCTGGCAGAAGCAGGTGCCGATCTACTGGCATTTGAAACCTTGCCGTCCCTGGCAGAAGCGGAAGTTCTGCTGGAGTTGCTGGAAAAGCACGTGACAGATCTGCACGATCAGAAAGCCTGGATCAGCTTCAGCTGTAAGGACGCCGTCCATGTCAGCCACGGCGAAATCCTTGCGGACTGCATGGATTTGCTGAACCGTTCTGATCATCTGGCCGCGACAGGAATTAACTGCACTCCTCCGGATTTGATCAGCGAATTGCTGGAGAGCGCAGCCCAAACCGACCTTCCGTTGATGGTATACCCCAACAGCGGCGAAACTTGGGTGTCAAAAGATCACTGCTGGATAGGGCAGGGTCAAACCGGATTCCCGATCGCCGAGTGGTATGCCGCAGGTGCACGTCTGATCGGAGGCTGTTGCCGGACAAGGCCTGATGATATCTCGGCTATTCGCAAGACTCTGCTGGAACTCACGCAACCGGCTGATTGAATTCCCCGCGAATGGTTGCTGCGGGAATTTTCTAGCTCGGCCTCTAAACGTGGCAATGTCTGGCGAGGGATAGTAGAATGCGCCGCTCGGGAAATCCCGCATTCTCAAACCGCGGCTAGGTGGCAGAGTGGTTATGCAGCGGCCTGCAAAGCCGTGGACGCCGGTTCGATTCCGACCCTAGCCTCCAATACCGCATCCGGTGACTTCCGGTGGGGTCTTGAAACTCCAGCAATGACGCTTCTTACCGGCCTAATTACGGCCACTTTGGAAGCCAGCACTATCCGCTGAATCTCTATGGACATAGCCCCAATGATGGGGGGATCATCGGGGGTACCTAACCCAACGTCCAGCGAGGTACCCCAAAATGGCCCGTGTGCGCGATAAGTAAAGGACCCGAAGGTCAAGGAGGGGTACTCACTGCGATGCCCCTGCACCATACGCACTGCGCGTTCACGCACTTCCGGGGAAAACTTCGTTGATTTGTTCATGGCTCCATTCTCTCAAAGGTTGGAGCCTCCGCAAAACCCGGGGCGCTTCACCTTTGGACGCAAGGGGTTTAGCTCAACGTCTACGCGAATACGGGGTAAAGAGTAAAAACATTCGCCTAAATGACAACAAAAAAATATTAAAAGGATATGCAGCAACTAACCTATACGACACATGGGCGCGGTATCTGGGACCCCCTGCGATAGGAAACGCTACAACCGCTACAACGCGGGGAAATAACAGATAAAAGCACAGGACCGTAAGTAAGCATTCGGGGTGCTGAATGTGGCGTTTATACAATACTGGGAGCTATTGGCTTTTTCGGGGACTACGCCTCGGGCCCTTGATCCAGAATTCAGTTTCACCGCAAATATTCAGAATCTGCAATGCTCTTTGAAACCTAGTGCCGGTGCGATTGATTGAGCGGCTCACCGGAACATCCAGACTGCATTCAGTGCGCCCACCGGCGTTGGCCCCGCGAGCCAGTCCATGGCCGGCAGGTCGCCGCCGTACCGCAAGGGGGGCCGACGCGCCGGACGAGATCGACACCGAAGTCGGGCGCAAAGTGGGCCTGGTTGGCCAGCTTGACGGTGGAACCGCCTTGGATTCAGGTCTCGAACCCGTCCCCGAAGAGACGGTCCGACGCTTCGAATGCGCCGATATCGCAGCGGCCGCCTTCCGGCCGGGGAAACCCGCGCTGATCGCTAATGAGAATCGCGCCCAGGTTGTCGGTGCAGCCCGAAGCGTTCCCGCCGTCGATGGCGGGGCTTGGGCGAATGAGCCCGTGCGTCAGCGTCGGGCCGCCGTTGTCCTTTAGCGGGCCGAGGTTCGCACTGCCCTGCATGTAGCTGCCGTTGACCGTGCAGTGGCTCAGCACGGTGCCTACCATGTTGTTCCCCAGCGACGAGATCGCTCCTTGACAGTCGTCTTCAATGGGCACGACAAACATCGGCACAATCAGGTAGTTCAACGAAACGATGCTGTTGCTCAAGCCGAGAGTGTCGCCGGAACTGTTTGCCACTCCGCCGCCCTGGCCCACCCCAACACCGTCAGTGTTGGCGAAGTTTAGCGTCACGGTCGAATTGTACAGGTTGGTGATCGAAAAATTGGCAATGCCGCCGCCGTCGCCGCTGCTGAAGTTGCCCGAAATGGTGCTGTTGACCACGTTGAGCTGCGCGCCGTTGCTCACGAAGATGCCACCGCCAATGCCCGACGAGTTTCCACTGATCGTGCTGGCTACTACGTAGGCAGTTCCGGAGGAAACGACGATCCCGCCGCCGAAGCCGTTGGCTTCGGCAGCAGTGGAATTGCCCCGAATGGTGCTTTCTGAGATGGTCAGCGAGCCAACACTGAGAACGCCGCCTCCCACACTGCCTGATGACTGGTTGTTGGCGAGGGTCGAGCGCGAAAGCGTCAACATTCCAAGGTTTAGGATGCCACCCCCATAACTCGATGGCCTGCCGTTCTGGATGGTTATCCCGGTCAAGGTCGCGATCAGGTTTCCGTTGGTGCAGCTGCCGTCCATCGCTTGCGCGTTCCCGATGCACCTTGAAACATGGAACGCTCGATCGAGAGTGACGTTCCCGTTCGCATCGACGATGGCGCCCGGGCCTGCGGCGGCAATCGTCACGCTGTCGGTGATGTCGAGGTCGCCGCTGAGTGCGTTATCGTCTTCCCCGGCCAGCGTGAGCAGGTAAGTCGTATTCGGCTGCAGGGCGATCGAGTCTGGACCCGCATGCGCGTTCGACTCCTGCACGGCGGCGCGCAAGGTACAGACACCGTTGCCGGCCGCGGTTTCGCAGATGTTGTTTCCGGGGTTGGCATCCGGCACATCGGCAGGACTGGTGAGTGCGTAAACCGATGCGTGCACGCCCGCCGGAACCATGAGGAGCACGGTGGCCAGCATCGCGAGACGCTGCCAGCGCCGACCGACCAGGCCCCTGGGGCAAATTTGCGAGTACATACACGAATTCCCTGCCTGCATCGCGTTAGTCAGCATATTGCAGTGTCAGCGACTGTGTCAAATTTGAACGCGCCACGGGAACAATCGGCATCGACCTGACCGGTCGCTTTCAGTTTTGCGGCCAGGCACCCGGCCCAGGCTGTCAACCAGACCAGTTCCACACGATGCTCCCGCAACCTGCCCATATTGGCCGCATATCGTGGCTCCATGCGGCCGTCTTTGGAATAAAAGGACTCTGCCACGTTCTTCAGGTTCGGCAGGACATCGTGTTCCACAAATCGAATATAGCGGACATACTTTTCGCTCAATCCCTGAAGCTCCGAATTAGTAATAGGAGTGCACTAATGTCATTCACAGTGCTTTCTCCTCATATCAAAAGCGACGGAAAGTTCAGGGTTTGGCTATCCCCTGCGCTTTTTTCACATTGGCTTTCTTATAGCGATCTGCCAGCGCCCAACTGCCCCCATTCCGAAATTCCAAGTGTTACTACTTTTGATCCCCGCATCTGCATTTAGTCTTTAAGTTAACCCTGAAAGCCCCCCACAAAGCCCTTGTGGCGCTAGACTCGAGTTGTGACGTTTTGACACCTCATGGACGAAAAGCTAGAGTATATAAGACTTACAGAAAAAACGGAGAGTCCAAATATGGTAAAGCGTGGGTCACATTTAGCACCCTCAGCAATTGATCCTAGCCTCCATTTTTCTTCAAACGAAGGAAATCCGGTGATGATGCGGATGAGTTCAAGGCGACCCGCAATTATCACGCCTGACCCCAATGCCTGAACCCATTTATTCTCACCCCAATACCCAGCCCATTGCTGAGTCACTGGAATTCGGTATACGCACCCAATCCTTGCGGGATTTGCGGGATTACTTTCATTTGCATGAACACGAAAGGACCCTGGCCGGAGAGATCCCCGGGCAACTTTCAGCAACGTGCTACATCTGTCAGTCGGCGCAATCGTTTGCCATTGAAAACCGGGATGGCCAGGTCAACTGGCGCGAAACTCTGCGTTGTGCATCCTGCGATTTGATCAATCGCTGGCGTAGCAGTGTTCACCTGTTCGAAGCGCTTGCTGCGCCCACTGCAAAGAGCTCAATCTACATTACTGAGGTTGTCACACCGCTGTACCGTTTACTCAAGCAGCGTTATCCCAAAACCATCGGCAGTGAATTTGTAGCAGGTTTGAAGTCAGGTGGAACCATCGAGGCCCACGGCGAGAGAATCGTGGTGCAGGATGTGACTGAACTCAGCTTCGGGTCCAATAGCTTTGATGCTGTGCTCAGTTTTGATGTACTCGAGCATGTGCCGCATTACCGTAAAGCTCTGCAGGAATTTTTCCGTGTATTGAAACCCGGTGGGATATTGCTGTGGAGTGCGCCATTCTGCTTTGCTGAACAGACTGAAGTTCGCGCTACCTTGGCGGAAAACGGCCGGATTGAGCACCATATGCCGCCGGATTATCATGGCGACCCTTTTTC
>JANOGQ010000547.1:0-12698 GCA_031406105.1 Lysobacterales bacterium
CTCGATCATCAGGCCGGCAAGTTCGGTATCGGTGGATTCGCTGGCTGCTGTCAGTCTGGCTACAGCCTCATCTGCCCGGTAAGCGACCGCTGCTGTTTCTTCACTGGCAACGGCGCCGTCTCTGCCATCCAACCAGGCAGCTGGCAGCATCTGTTGCAGATCTTCCAGGCTGGCCGCTTCACCGCGGGCCATGCTGCGGGCGAAATTCGCCAAGCGTGTCACTGCATCGGCAGTCAGCTCACTACCCTGTTGTAGCAGACGTGCTTTCAGATCTAGCAAAGCTCTGGCGGCCAGGCTGATACAGCCCAGCAAGTTACGATCGGGCGATACTTTGTTTTCCGACAGGCGGTTGAGCAACTCTTCGATGCGCCAGGCGAAGTCACCGATTTCCATGGCTCCTACCATGCGGCCACTGCCCTTGAGGGTGTGGAAACCACGGCGTACTTCGATCTGCAGTTTGCCGTTGGAAGGATCGGCCAGCCAGGCAGGCAGGCTCTGATCCAGCTGGCGCAGCACGCTGTCGAACTCTTCCAGGAATACTTCCTGCAGATCCGGGTCTATGCCTGCGGCAAGGGCTGGCCTGGCGGCAGCGGGAGCGATCACCACCGGCTTTGCGGGCAGTTGGATGCGGGTGTTTTCCAGACTTTCGCCGCTGGCACTGGCTTCCGCTACGCCGTCCAGCCGCTCATGCATGATTTCCAGATAGCGCAGGCTGTTGGTCTGCTCATCACGACAACCGGCCAGGTATAACTCCAGTGCTGCGACGGCATCAGTCAGGGCATCCAGCCTGGCCTCTTCGCTGCTGGCCCCATTGGCCATGGCGTGCAGGCCGGCGTTCAAAGCCCGGCTCAACTTGTTGGTCAGTTCGCTCACTTCTGACTGTCCGGCCAGTAACAGTGCGCCGCTGATGCTGAACAGGGGTGCGTCCAGGTCTGCCTGAGCATCCCCGGCCAGCCGCAGGCGGACCACGTCCTGGGCTTGCTGCAGACTGGTCACACACTCGTCCAGCAGATGATGGATGATCTGCCGTTGTTCGTGCGCGGGCAGATCGATGTAGCCGCTGCTGGGCTCATTCTCAACCGGCTCGCCCAACAGGCGGATATGCGATTCCAGTATGGACTCGACTTCGATCAGCTTGCGCGCCAGTTTCAGCAAAGGCGAATCCAGTTCGCTGTTGTCAGCACCGGCGGTGGCTTCGAGGCCGGGCAACAGGTCTTCAACCGCCCTTGCTGCAACCGGCAGGTTCAGCAAATGCAGGGTGTCGGCCAGTTGCTGCAATGATGCCATGCTGGATTGGCGCTGCTGTTCCTCAATCCGGCCGGTTCGCAGTTCCATGTCCAGCGTATCTTTGACCTGTGCCATCTCCTCGCGCACGGCCAGGCCAATGGACTGAAACAGGGCGGCATCCCGTCCGGTAACTGCGCCCTTGGCGCGCAAAAGCGCCTCGCGATCGGGTATCAGTTCATCCAGTTTGAAGCGCTTGCGCAGCTTCTCCATGGCCGGACTGCCGGATTTGGCCTGTGCCGCATGAAACAGCAGTGCCCGCGACAGGGCTATGAGCGCATCATCCTGCGGGCCATTTTCGCCGTTCTCAGCCAGCGATTTCAGGTTCAGGTCCAGCCGCGCGAACAGGCGGCGCAGGGGCAAGTCATTTTCTATGGCGGCATCTCGGAAACCGGTGATGGTCATCTCGGCTATCCACCACAGGCGGCGCAGGGCATGGCGGCCGACACGCCGGTGCAAAGTCTGGCAAACAGCAAGCAGCGGATTGAGCAGTTCGTGCCTGGATTGCTCTTTCAGCCAACCCAGCAGGGCAGTCTGGTACTGGCTGCGCACGCGCCGTGCAAAGGCTTGGAAATCATTGGCACCAACGGCGTTAGCCTCACTGCCACCGAGTTCAGAAATCATTACATCCAGGTTGGGTGCAAACAGCGTGCCCTCGGACAACAGAGTTTCATCATAGGTGGCACGCAACTCGTTCAGCGTGGGCAACAGCAGGATGGGCAGATCATCGTGCCCAGCCTGCAGGCGATCCAGATAAGAGGGCAGTACGATGATCGCATCGGTCAGAGCAGACAGAGAGTCGCCCAGCCCGGCATTGCCGTTGTGCAGCATATGGCCACCTACGGCGATCATTTCATCGGTCAACAGGCTGGCACCCTGCTGCTGCATGGTCTGGAAAGTCAGGTTCAGCTGTTCCAGCTTTTCCTGAACAATTTTGAGCGAGTCGCGTTGTTGCGGATCCTCGGCATAGTACTCGAGGTTGTCACGTATCACTTCCAGAGCGTCGTCCAGATCCTGCCGCACCCATCGTATGGCCACACTGGCATTGGTTCCTTCCAGCATCATCCCGCTATGCTCCCGGTACAGTTGGCGCGAGGCCTACTGTACTTTTTCCCGCGCTGGCAATTTGAAGTCAGAGACTGACTCGCGCAACTGCCGTACCAGGTTGGCCAGAGTACCCATGGATCGGGCCGTGTTGTTGGTGCCTTCCGAAGTCTGTATCGAGATATCGCGAATCTCGTTCATCTGCTCGGCAACAGCCGTGGCGGTCTTGGATTGCTCCTGCGAAACCTTGGAGTTCTCGGCGATCAGTTTCGCCAGATCGTTGGAAACCGATTCAATCCGGCCCAGCGCCTCACCGGCGTCCTCGGCTTTCTTGGCGCCAATGACCACTTCCGAAGTGGTTGCTTCCATGGAAACCACCGCTTCGGCGGTGTCGGTCTGGATGTTCTGCACCAGCATTTCGATGCGACGGGTTGCGTTTGATGCGCGTTCAGCCAGCCGCTGTACTTCATCAGCCACCACCGCAAATCCACGGCCGGCACCACCTGCCGATGCAGACTGGATGGCCGCATTCAAAGCCAGAATATTGGTCTGCTCGGCAATACCATTGATCAGCTCAACGATGTCGCCGATTTCCTGTGAAGATTCGCCCAGCCTCTTGATGCGCTTCGAGGTCTTCTGGATCTGGTCACGGATGGTGTCCATGCCGCTGATGGTCTGTTGCACCATACGCGCGCCATTGTTGGCAATTTCCACTGAGCGTTCGGCCACTTCGCTGGATTCACTGGACCTGACAGCCATCACGTCCAGCTTTTGCGCCATCTCGTTGACGGTTTCAGTCACTGCACGAATGTGTTCCGCCTGCCGACCGGATGCCTCGGCCAGCTTGCTGGTGGTGCTCATGGTTTCCTGCGCCGACTCAGCCACCGTCTGGGCAGTCATGTTGATGCCGGTCACCAGGCCACGCAGCTGTTCAACCGCAAAATTCACTGAATCGGCGATGGCGCCGGTCATATCGTCAGTCACTGTCGCATGCACCGTCAGATCGCCATCGGCCAGCGATTCCATTTCATCCAGCAAGCGCATGATGGCTTGTTGGTTGCGCTGGTTCTGAAGGCTCGCTTCCAGCGCCCGCTGACGCTCAGCGGTGAGGAACGAGCGCACCAGCCAGGCGATGATGGCCAGCATGAAGATCAACGCCAGCGAACCCGACCAGAGGGATGGCCAGACTCGGTTGTCGGATTGTCGCTGGACTGTTTCGGAAACCAGCTTGGCCTGATCGAACATGCCCTTGCTGTCGAGGAATATGCCGTCGGCGGCAGCGCGTACTTCCAGCAGGTCAGCCGAGGCTGACAGGATGAATTCGATCTGCGGTTTGGTTGCCAGGAACATTTCGCGAACTTGTCCCAGGTTGTTGAGCGCTTCCGCATTGCGCACCTGGGTCACACCTACCGTCTTGCTGCCGCGAAGCAGGGCTTCGAGCATGGTCTCAAAAGAGCTGACTTCGCGCGCAAAGTTTTCTGCGGCGGTCGGGCCATTGCTGCCGCGCAGCATGTCCTTGAGGTGGCGCAGGATACGATCGGATAACACCAGCTGGCGGCTGGCCACAAAGATCTGATCGCTGGCCGCGCCAGCCTGCGTAAGCGTGCGCACTGCTTCATCGGTAAGGCTCTGGATCTTGGGTAGTACATCTATGAAAGCAGTGCTGGCCTTGGCCAGTTCGAGTATCAGTTGCTCACGTTCGATGATGGTATGCGCGTTCTGATCCATGCGCTGCCAGGTGTCGCTGAGCGCATCCAGCGGCACTGCCATGTTGCCTGGCAGGGGTGGCAGGGCACTGCTTTCATCACCCTCCCTGAAAGCGGCCATTGCATAGGAGATCTCGCTACGTGCATCACCCAGCTCAAAGAAGGCCATGAAGGCGCCCTCTGCAGCTTCCGCAGCCGACTTGGCCATTTGCTGGGACAGCACCTGTACATTGGTGGAATGGCCAATCCAGGCCTGTTCGTTGCGGCTGTCGCGGGTGATCAGATAGAACGTGGCAGCGATAAACGCCAGCAATATCACCAGCACACCGACCATCAGGTACATGCTCTTGGAGCGTTGTTGCACAGGCTCAGCCGGCTCAGGCCGGGCGCGGGACGAGCCCCGGTCCAACTTCAGGAAGTAGCCCTTCTGTGTAGCTGCCTGCGCGCGCTTATGCATCAACTTAGATTGCGGCACCATTTAGAAACTCCTGCGAGCTGAAAAGTTTGTCTAACTCCAGCTCGTGCCATTCTTCTTTGCCAACCTGGTGCTTCCTGCGCACCAGACCCCCCAGCCCAGTCGACCCGGCTAACTCCGAATCGCTGGCCTCTCCTTCAATAAAATGCCGTTGACCCAATACTTCATCGATCAGCAGGCCCACAGGCGCCTTTTGCAAACTGGTAGAAAGCAGGCGGCTATGAGCCGTGATGGGTGTGCGCACGCCGGTCAGATACCAGGCCAGGTCGACCACCGTCATCAAAGATCCGCGTACATTGGCCAGGCCCAGAATCCAGGGCTTGGCACCGGGTACCGGAGTGGCTGCAGGCGGGTTAAGTATTTCCTGGATGCGCTCAATACTGCAGGCCAGGCGAGAATTACCCAGCCGGAATATGACACCGCTCCACTCGTGGGAGAGGCTGCTGCTACTGCTGCTGCCAGGCTGGAAACTCTCTCCGCGCCGGGCGTAGTCCTGCAGCTTGAGAAAAGCTGCCCTGTTGGTCTTGCTGGTCATTTGTCCCTTCACTTTCCCTGTTCATGGACCTGGACATCTCAGCTCTGATCATTCGTGGTCGAATGATTCAGAAGCTCTGCAATGGGTATCAACTGGCTCTGGTTGCGTGTTGTGTTACAGCCCCCAGCAATTCCTCTTTGGTAAATGGCTTGGTCAAATACAGATCTGAACCCACCACACGACCGCGTGCCTGATCAAACAGACCATCTTTACTGGTCAGCATGACTACCGGGGTCGAGCGGTACTGCGAATTATTCTTGATGATGGCGCAAGTCTGGTAACCATCAAGGCGTGGCATCATGATGTCTACAAAGATCAGGTCCGGATTATGTCGGGCGACTTTGGAAAGAGCCTCGAAACCGTTTTCTGCGGTCACGACCTCATGGCCTTCAGTGGCCAGCATACTTTCCGCAGAACGGCGTATGGTGGCGCTGTCATCGACTACGAGGATGCGCAGACCAGACGAAATAGGTTTGCCGTTGAGTTTGGCAGAACTGCCATTGGTGTGTTCTTTGCTCATGAATACATCCTTGTTTTGGCGCTACTGTGGCCCTTCCTGGCCACCCCGATACTGAACTCGTCCCGACTGCCTTTATCTTGCCGGGAGTTCTATACTACCACTTTCCTTGTCAGAATCCAGTACTTACAAGAGCTTATGATTTAAACCCGGAAAGTTCATTAAGAAACAGCCTGGTGCTGGCACCCAAAGGTCTTACTGTCGATAATAGCTGGCATTCGCATGAAAATCGCCAACAAGGATGAAAGCATGTCAGTGATTCAGGCCCAATCACACCGCACTTATCACACCGGTGTGGTGATGGATCCTATAGCAGGCATCAAGACCTACAAGGATTCGACCTTTGCCATGTTGCTGGAAGCCCAGCGTCGCGGCCATGTGCTGTGGTACATGGAGCAGTCTGATCTCAGCGTGGTTGAAGGTGTGGCCATGGCCAGCATGCGCCGCGTTGAAGTGCGCGACCAGAAACAGGACTGGTTTAACCTGGGCGAGCGCGAGCAAGGTGAGTTGGCAAGCCTGGACATCCTGCTGATGCGTAAAGACCCTCCCTTCGACATGGCTTACATCTATACGACTTACATTCTCGACCTGGCCGAGCGCGCTGGTGTACTGGTGGTTAATCGGCCACAGGCTTTGCGGGATGCCAACGAGAAGTGTTTCATCACCTTGTTCCCGCAGTGTTGTGTGCCCACGCATATCACGCAGAAGTCGGCCGACATTCGTGCCTTTATTGAGACTCACGGTTTGGCCATCGTCAAGCCACTGGGTGGCATGGGCGGTGATTCCATTTTCCAGGCAAGGCCGGATGATCCCAATCTCAATGTCATTCTGGAAACCATCACGCGCGGCGATGGCGAGATGGTGATGGTGCAGTGCTATATTCCTGAAATTGTTGCCGGCGACAAGCGCATCCTGGTAGTTGATGGCGTGGCGCAGGATTATGCCCTGGCCCGCATACCCGGTGGTGGTGATTTTCGCGGCAACCTGGCCAAAGGTGGCACCGGCAAAGGTGTGCCCTTGAGTGATCGTGATCGCTGGATTTGTGATCAGGTCAGCCCGGAATTACGCCAGCGCGGCATTCTGTTTGCCGGCCTGGATGTGATCGGTGACTACCTGACTGAAATCAACGTGACCAGCCCGACCTGTATCCGCGAGCTGGATGCACAGTTTGGCCTCAACATTGCCGCCGCGCTGTTTGACGCGCTTGAAAGCCGCCGGGGTCATAGGGCGGCATGAAGTATGCCCGCAGTGCCCGCCGCCCCTGGCATGAAGATCGCTTCATGCTGTTCCTGGTACTGGCTGTGGGCATCCATGCCATTTTGCTGATCGGTGTGCAGTTTGGCATCAACCTGAATCCCGCACCCCGACTGGCCGATACCCTGGATGTGGTGCTGGTCCGCTGGCGCTCCGAGCAAGAGCCCGACAAAGCGGATTTCCTGGCCCAGGCCAATCAGCAGGGCGGTGGTGAGTCGACCGAGATGCAGCGCCCCTCGCGGCCTGTCAGTGGCGAGTTGCCGGTAGAGGAAAAAGGCCAGGATATGCAACAGAGCGTACAGCAGATTCCAGAGGCTGCTGCGCCGGAGCGCGAAGTCGTGGCGATTGAAAGTCAGCAGGCTGCTCCTATTGAGCTGAACCTGATGGAGCAGGAGGATACTGAGGCGCCCAGCGCAGCGTTGCTGATGCGCCAGAGTATGGACATGGCCAGCCTGCAGCCTCAGGTCAGCCGTGAGCAGCAACTGGACTCGCAACTGCCTCGTCGCAAAGTGATCTCGGCCAATACCAAGGAATACGAGTTCGCCAGCTACATGAGTGCCTGGGTAGCCAAGGTGGAGCGCGTAGGCAATCTCAATTACCCGCTGGAGCTGCGTGAGAAAAAACTGCACGGCAACCTGGTGTTGTCGGTAGGTATTTATCCCGATGGGTCGATCGAAACCATAGAAGTGAAACGCACTTCAGGGATCGATGCAGTGGACCAGGCAGCGGTGGCCATCGTTACCCTGGCTGCACCTTATTCGCCCTTGCCGGATAACATTCGCGAGCAGGTGGATATCCTGCATATCACTCGCACCTGGCGGTTTGGATCGCGCTTTGGATCGGATTGACATCTGGCTCCGGGATCAAGAGTGAACGGCCATCACTTCAGGTTTCGTCCGGCCCTATCCATTTACGCACCGAAGGCGGCTGGTAATTTGTAAAACGGTCCAGTAGCCTGGCCGGTTGCTGTTCCATGATGATCATGGGCTTGTATTCTTCGCGCACGAAACGTTCGTCCATGGCGTGCTGCAGGAACAGCGCAAGGTGATCGTAGTAATTGGCGATATTGAGCAGGCCACAAGGTTTTGCGTGTATGCCCAGTTGTGCCCAGGTGAGAATTTCGAAAATCTCTTCAAACGTGCCCCAACCGCCTGGCAAGGCCACGAAACCATCCGACAGCTCTGCCATCATGGCTTTACGCTCATGCATCGAAGTGACCACGATGAGTTCTGATAACTGAGTATGCGCTACTTCGCGCGTAGCGAGACCTTGTGGAATCACGCCTATGGCTTCACCGCCATTTTGCAATACGGCATCCGCAACGGCACCCATTACACCAATGCTGGCGCCGCCGTAGACCAGGCCGATGTTCCGCGCCACCAGTTCCCGCCCCAGTGCAGCCGCTGCTTCACGATAGATGGGCTGCCGGCCAGGATTGGAACCGCAATAAACACAGATGCGCTTCATCTTATGACCTCATTTCGACAGGCAGTCTGGGCCTGTCTCGGCAGATTGCAGGCCCCTGCAAGGCAATTGCCAGGGTACTGACAGGCCGTTCATTGGCCATTCATTGGCCAGCCAGGGTCAGCAGCACGGCCATGCGTGTGTGCAGGCCATTACGCACCTGCCGCCTAACCAGAGATTGAGGCCCATCGGCTACTGCGGACGCAATTTCCACGCCGCGATTCATCGGGCCCGGATGTAATACACAGGCACCCGGCGCAGCCAGGGCCATGCGTTCCTCGGTCAGGCCCCAGGCTTTGTGATAATCCTCGGCGGCGGGGATCGCCAGGCCGAAAATACGTTCTTTCTGGATGCGCAACATCATCACCACATCGGCACCGCTCAATGCTTCATCGAAATTTTCATATATTTTGACTTCATAGGCTTTGGCTGCATAGGCCATGGCATTGCTGGCCAACTGTTGTCGCGGCAGGAATTCGGCAGGGCCGGCCAGGCGTAATTCGCTCACGCCCAGGCGTGGTAACAGTGCCAGGCAGGAACGTGCCACCCGTGAATGCCTGATATCCCCGGCCAGCACTATCTTTAGCCTGCTGAGGTCACCAAAATGCTGCTTCAGTGTGACTGCATCGAGCAAGGCCTGGGTCGGGTGTGCACCGGTGCCGTCACCGGCATTGATCACATGCGTGCCAGCAATGGCGCGGTCGGCCAGTTGTTGCGCCGTACCTTCCACTGCGTGACGTATGACCAGGAAATCCGGATGCATGGCCTGCAAGGCATCGAAGGTATCTTCCAGAGACTCACCTTTTTCCACCGAGCTGCCCTGTGCTGAAATATTAATCACCTGCAAACCCAGGCGAAGTGCCGCAGTCTCAAAGGAAACGCGTGTGCGGGTGCTGGGTTCGCAGAACAGGTTGATCAGCAATTGTCCGGACAGGCGGTTCTGGTAATGCTGCGGATGCTCCGCAATGGCCAGTGCCAGCTCAATCAGCTGTTCCAGCTGTTCATCACTGCAGGCATCGGTGTGAGTAAAATGGCTCAGACGTTCGGACATGCTGCGGGTTCCTGATGCTGGTTTTGCGGTCTGAGCCGGGCGGTGTAAATATCAATCCCCGGCTTCGACTGGATATTCTGGCAACGATTGTAACCAGTTTTGCAGGATCAGTTGGGCGGCAACAGAGTCCAGCTGGCGGGCATCCTTGCGCCGCGCCTGGCCACTGGCCCGCATGTTTACAAAGCGCTCCGCGGCTGCCTGCGAACTGAATCGCTCGTCCGCATAGATACAAGGTTTGGCAAAGCGGTCTTCAAGCTGAGCGCCAAAACGGCGCGCCAGACGGGACATGTCAGTTTCATTGCCTTCGGGATCCAGCGGCAGGCCTATCAGGAAGTGGCTGGGTTTCCAGTCTTTCACCAACCGGCTGATGTTGGCCCAATCCGGTGCATCATTGTTACTGACAGTCTCCAGGCTGCTGGCTGTGCGCGTGGTGGCCTGGCCTACCGCCGTGCCAATTCGCCGCAAACCAAAATCAAAACACAGAATGTAACCGCACGGGATATCGCTGTCAGGCATGCCCGCCGGCACCGTGCAGCCGGTCTATCTTGATGCCAAGACGGTCCAGTGCGCCTTCAAAGCGACGGGGAAGTGGCATATCAAACACAATATCGCTGTCGGCTGCTACCGACAACCAGGCATTCTGGCGCAATTCGCCTTCCAGCTGGCCACCGCCCCAACCGGCGTAACCCAGTGCAACGACGAATTTATCCGGTCCGCCACCCAGGGCAATGGCGGCAAGTACATCACGAGAGGTGGTCACCATGATTTCGGGAGAAATCGCCATGCTGGATTCGTAGCCTTCGATCGGCGAATGCAATACGAATCCCCGGTCTGGCGCTACCGGCCCGCCTTCAAGCACGGGCAGTGTGCGGATCGCATGGTTGTCACAATCAATATGCAGCTGGGCAAGAATTTCACCCAGGGAAAATTCGGATTGACGGTTGATGGTGATACCAATGGCACCCTCTTCATTGTGCTGGCACAGCAGGGTGACACTACCGGCGAAATTGTCATCTGTCATACCGGGCATGGCGATCAACATCTGCCGATCGAGGTAGCCGCTGATAACATTGGGTTTTTCCATATCCATGAGCTCCAGATTGGGCTGAAGGTGGATGCTTTTCAAGCCCGCTGCACCGTAGTGGAGGTCAGCAGCAAACTTTAGCGGCAGCATGTCCTGTCCTTGCCGGATACAATATCATTCCTTCAGAATGCAGCAAGCCCATCTGCTGCAGAAATTCCGAAAAAAATCAGAATTCCATCAATTCGCAGAATGATTCCTTGGATAAAAAGATTGCAAGCATGATTCCAGCCGACCTCGCCAAGGCCCAGGCTGAAGGCCGGGCCAGGCAAGTACGCAGTTTTGTCTTGCGTGGCGGGCGCCTGACCGAAGGTCAGCAGCGGGCCATGGAGGAGTTATTGCCGCGATACACCACCGGCAGCGGCAAAGGCTGCCTGAGTTTCGCCGAATTATTTGGCAATGCCCGCGCGGTTGTGCTCGAAATTGGATTTGGCAACGGCGATGCCACCTGGCAGATGGCCCGGCAAAGCCCACGCGAGAATTTTATCGGTGTGGAAGTGCACAAACCCGGCGTGGGTCACCTGTTATTGAATCTGCAGGAGCAGGCCATCGAAAATGTTCGTATTGCCTGCGAGGACGGCGTGGTATTTTTACGGGAACGGATTGCTGCCTCCAGCCTGGAAGGGGTAAGGTTGTTTTTCCCCGACCCCTGGCCCAAGAAGCGTCACCACAAACGCCGCATTGTGCAAACGGAATTTGTTACTTTGCTGGCAGAGAGGGTGGTTGCTGGTGGTATCGTGCACTTTGCTACGGATTGGCAGAATTATGCTGAGCACATGCTCGAAGTGCTGCAGCAGAATCCGGCATTTGAGAATCTCTCCGATACCGGAGATTATTGTTCCCGACCGACCTGGCGGCCAATGACCAAGTATGAGAAAAGAGGCAAGCGATTGGGGCATGAGGTATATGACTTGTTGTTCCTGCGCCGCAGTTAAAGCCAGCAGGCCATCCTCAGCGCTGAGGGGTGGGTTGCTTTGAGTACGGAGGAATAGGACTGGATACGGGCCTGACACTGAATGCCGACATGGTGCTGGTTTTGCTGGTGCTGTGTACCACTATTGGCCTGTTTGTTTCCGAGGTGGTTCGTGTAGACGTGGCAGCCATCCTGATAATGGTCTGTATTGGTTTGCTTGGGCTGGTCCCGGCAACCGATCTGTTCAACGGTTTTGCATCCAATGCGGTGCTGTCTATTATCGCCGTGATGATACTGGGCGCCGGCCTGGATCGCACGGGTGTGATGGGTATGGTTGCGACCTGGATACTCAAGGTGGGTGGCAAGAAAGCGGCCCGCATCCTGCCTTTGGTATCAGGCACTGCCGGCTTGACTTCCAGCATGATGCAGAACGTGGGCGCGGCTGCCCTTTTCCTGCCAGTAGTTTCACGAATTTCAGCCCGCACCAATATCCCACTGTCGACGCTGTTGATGCCCATGGGGTTCTGCATCATCCTGGGCGGTACCATGACCATGGTGGGTTCTTCACCACTGATCCTGTTGAACGAGCTGATCAATTACTCCAACCAGTCTCTGCCTCCGGGAGCCCAAACCATCCCGTCTTTGCACCTGTTTGATGTCACGCCCATAGGCGTCGTCCTGCTCAGCTGCGGCATTATTTATTTTATGGTGCTGGGACGTTTCCTGCTCCCCAAAGCACGAGAAAAGCCAGTGGGTTCTCCCGCTCGCACAAAAACGTATTTTGCTGATGTTTATGGCATCAAAGGCGATATCTTCGAATTGCTGGTGACGGTTGATAGCCCGCTGGTGGGTATGAAGATCGGCGATGCCGAAAAGCTCGACGGAGCACCCATGATGCTGGCCATCCGCAATACTGAAGAGCCACGCCTGGCTCCTCCATCGGATGAAATGATTTGGGTGGGCACCATTCTGGGCGTCATGGGTACACGTGAGGTAGTGGGTCGTTTTGCCCTGGACAACCAGTGCCGTGTACAGCCGCGATTGCGGACCTTTGGCGGCCTGTTCAATCCCAGCCGCGGGGGTATTTCTGAAGTCGTGTTACCACCGGGTTCGCGACTGATCGGCCACACCATCAACCAGGCACGTTTGCGCAAGCGTTATGGCATCAGCGTGCTGGCTATTAACCGGCGGGGGGAGATACTTACCCATGGAATTCGCGATCTGGAACTGGAAATCGGTGACTGCCTGGTATCGCACAGTAGCTGGCAGGATCTGTCAGCTGTCAGCCGGGAGCGTGATTTCATCGTTGCCAGCGAAATACCGAAGGAAGAACAGCGTGCCCACAGCGCGCTAGCTGTGGCCGCCTCCGCCTTC
>JANOGQ010000564.1:0-2045 GCA_031406105.1 Lysobacterales bacterium
TGTACTGCGGCGACGGCGGATTTTCTGAATGACTTCGGCATGCCCCAGAACACCGGAATTCGCCAGGGCTTTCATCTGCAAGCCTCGCCATACCCAAACTGCGATAAGGGCCATCACGATGGCCGCACCAATCCAGAATCCCATCTGCATCACCCTCCCTGCTGCTTAAGCAAGCTCTCATTCATTCAGAGCTTCTGCGGCTTAAGGAAACTCTGATTTATTCAGGGTTTCCACGGCATAAGGACATGCCGTCATTTTCAATGATTGGAGCTCTTTGAAAATGCGGCCAAAAAAAATTACATTTTTTCCAAGGTCAATTTCCTGAGCATGCCCTGATAACTCAGGAATGAGTTATTCAAGCCTGCATCGCTACATTCTAGACCAATATCGGCCGCACGGAAAATTGCCGCAGCGGGGCAAAAACTCTGACCAGCCGGGCGGCGCTTCTGCAGGGATCAATGGATGCATTGATCGCAGGTTTCTTGCCCTGCTGTCCATGCCGATAGCAACGCGGCCACCTGAGTGTGAGTGACCCGCTTCTTCCGGCAGCGCGCTGCCAGCGCCTGAGCGCTCTGCTACACTCTCGGCACAAATACATGGTGCCACCGCGCTATTGCAGGAAGGCCCCGAATCAGCAAGCATTTCACCCCTAATCATTCAGGCCCCAGGGAGTCAGGGTTGACCGAAAAGCCTCGCAAACTGGCAAGTTTTTTTCGTGAAGTCTGGCGCCGTCACGTGCTGCAGGTTGCAATACCGTATTGCATAGGTGGCTGGCTGCTGATCCAGATTGCTGAGCTGGTACTCGAAGCTTTCGAATCCCCGACCTGGATTCTGCAAACCATTCTGGTCGCCTTCCTGGTGGGCCTGCCCATCGTTATTGTGCTGGCGTGGATTTTCGATTTCACACCCACCGGGCTGGTGCGTACCCGCGCCCTGGGAGATGAGCAGGGCAAACTGGCAGAGGTCACCCCAGCCCCTGCCATGGCTCTGTCTCTGGGTGAATCGGAACGACGCCAGGTCACCATGCTCAGCTGCGCTTTTGATTTCCGTGCTGGCCAGGAAGACGATGAAGATCCGGAATTCCTGCGCGATGCCATATTGGCACTGGAAAGTGTTTTCAAGGACATTGCAAACCGTTATCAGGGTTACCGGCTGCGCAGCAGTGCCGAGAAGCTGATGCTGGTGTTTGGCTATCCCAGTGCACATGATGACGATGCCCGCCGTGCAGTGGCGGCCGGCCTGGCGCTGCTGCATGCAGCTCAGCAACTGGATGAAAACCACGACGGCGTGCCGGATCTGGTAGTACAGATCGGCGTTCACACCGGTTTGGTTGTGATCGACGAATCGCAGAAACAGCAGTCCGGCATTACCATTATTGGCCAGGTGCCCCGGTTCGTCGCCTGGCTGCAGGCAATTGCACCAGCGGGTTATGTCACGATCAGCGCACAAACGCGTGAACTGGTTCAACGCTTCCACGCCAGTGAATCATTGGGCATGCACAAGCCGGTACAGTCAAATGAGCCGGTTGAGATCTTCGGCCTGCAGTCGGGCACTGAGCCAGCGCCTGCTACAGAATTCCTGCAGCCGGTAGGCCGCGAATTGGAGCTGGCGCAGTTGCAGGCACGCTGGCAGCACGCCAGCGATGGCGACGGACAATTCGTGTTGATCAAAGGCGAGCCGGGTATTGGCAAGTCCAGCCTGGTGCGTGCTTTTGTGCAGGGCGTGTCCGAGAGCACCCCGGCCTGGGTGTTGCAGGTTTATTGTTCACCCTACGAGCAAAACACTTCCCTATATCCGATTATCCAGGCGGTACGCGGGCCAGTGCTGGGCTTTGAGGCCGGTGACAGCAAGGCCATCAAGTGGCAAAAATTGAGCAAAATCGCACAAGAGCGCTGCCAGGATTTCAAACTGGCGCTGCCTTTGCTGGCGCGTCTGTTAAATCTGACTTTGCCGGATGACATTGCGCCACTGAGCGGCTCAGCTCAGCAAATCCGCACCCAAACGCTGGAGTTGCTGATACACATCATCCGTCAGCAGGCCGAGAG
>JANOGQ010000624.1:0-4836 GCA_031406105.1 Lysobacterales bacterium
CCCGGTAAAATAAAATAACATCGGTAACCGATCAGGTAATTTATGACCACCTGGCCGGAACACACACCATCGGCGTATATCCACTGATGATCGATGACAGTTGCCATTTCCTGGCAGCTGATTTCGACAAAGCTGACTGGCGCGAGGACGCTGTCGCTTTCATGCAGTCGTGCCAAGAGCTGGCCATTCCGGCGGCCCTGGAAATTTCCCGCTCCGGTAATGGCGCACACGCATGGATCTTTTTTTCTGAGCCAGTTCCGGCCCGCGAAGTACGGCAGCTCGGGTCCGCGTTGATCAGCCAAACCTGTGACCGTATCCGGCAATTATCGCTTTCAAGCTACGACCGTCTGTTCCCCAATCAAGATACATTGCCCAAAGGCGGGTTCGGAAATCTCATTGCACTTCCTTTGCAGAAGCAGCCGAGGGAATCGGGACGCAGTGTGTTCGTCGATGGGCGATTTCAACCCTATCCCGACCAATGGTCTTTCCTCGCATCCTTGCACTCAATGTCTCGCCAGGAGCTGGAAGACGCCATTCTTCGGACCAATGGAGGCCGTCATCCGCTGGATGTGCCCTTTGCCACCGAGGAAGAAAACAGCACGCCCTGGCAACGGCCCTCGCCTGTTCCTGAGCGGGTTCCCGGGCCCTTGCCGGATCTGCTACCCATAGTACTCGCCAACCAGATTTTCATCGGTAAGGCCGATCTGCCACAACCGCTTGCCAATCGTCTGATTCGGCTCGCCGCGTTCCAGAACCCGGAGTTCTACAAAGCCCAGGCCATGCGACTACCAGTATGGAAAAAGCCGCGTATTATCGGCTGCGCTGAAAACCATCTGCAGCATATTGGCTTGCCGCGCGGCTGCCTTGACGCGGTGCTGAAGCTGCTGGAGCAGAACGACATTACTCCCGAACTCAGGGATGAGCGCGTGACAGGCAGGAAAGTGATCGCAAAGTTCACCGGCACCTTGCGCAAAGATCAGAAAACAGCCGTGCGGGAGATACTCAAGCACGACGTCGGTGTGCTCTGCGCGCCAACGGCGTTTGGAAAAACGGTCACTGCGGCTGCACTGATATCTCGGCGCAAAGTGAGCACACTGGTACTGGTTCACCGCACCGAGTTGATGCGTCAATGGCAGGAACGGTTGACCGGATTTCTGGACATCCCGAAGGGCGGTCTGGGTATTATCGGCGGCGGTAAGAAGAAGTCCTCCGGCAAAATTGACATAGCCGTCATGCAGTCGCTGACCCGTCGGGAAGATTTGTGCGAACTCCTGGATCACTACGGCCAGATCATCATCGATGAATGCCACCACCTGTCGGCCTTTTCTTTCGAATCGATCCTCAAAATGGCCAAGGCCAAGTATGTAGTGGGTCTGACCGCCACGCCGATGCGACGTGACGGCCATCAGCCGATTATCTTCATGCAGTGCGGGCCGATCCGCCACAGTGCCGCCAGACCAGAAAGCGCGCCGGCGCAGTTAGAAGTCTGGCCGAAGGTGTTGCCCTCGCCAGCAATCCCACCGGATTCGCTGATTCAGGAAGTGTTTCGCATTCTCGCCACCGATGAGGCGCGCAATCGGCTCATTGGTGAAGATGTGCTGGCTGCCTACCGGGAAGGACGAAAAGTGCTGGTTCTTACTGAACGGACAGACCATTTGCTGTTGTTGCGGGAAGCATTGGGCAATGAGGTGAGAGACTGCTTCGTCCTGCATGGTCGCTTGCGAAAGAAGCAGCGAGAGGCCGTGATGGCTGACCTCGAAGCTCTGGATGATTCCGCCCCAAGGGTTCTGCTTGCCACCGGACGGCTGATAGGGGAGGGCTTCGATCATCCGCCGCTTGATACACTGGTGCTGGCCATGCCGATTTCCTGGAAAGGGACTTTGCAGCAATATGCCGGACGCCTGCACCGCGAACATGCTGATAAAAAGGAAGTGCGCATCTACGATTACGCTGAAACCGACCAGCCTCAACTCTCCCGCATGTGGGCTAAACGCCAGCGTGGTTACAAGGTCATGGGTTATCGGATCAATACAGGAGATGAATTGCCCATAGAAAGTTGAATACAGTCCATAGCACGTGGAAGAGTAGCACTGCCCCACGAACAACGACATAATATATTTAATATAAACATATATATACCGTTTTAATGCACGATAACATCATTAGTGTTATCGTGCAGATTGTATGTTATAAATAAGCATATGGTCAGCCTGAAAAACAAACTGGAACACTACCTGGCAGAAGTAACCGGATTAACGGCTACGGTGATGCCGCTTTCCGTTACTGCCTTACCCTATTTTCTTTCGCGCCAATATGATCTTTATCGATTGGAGATTTCGGAGGTCACGCTCACCGCAGTGTTTCTGAAAGAGGAGGAAAACTTCAAACGCTTGCAATTCACCAAGCATATGCAGCAGATTCCACACGTGGATATGGATTCCATTTGCATCGTGGCGGAAGTGCTTCCTGGCTACCTGCGTAAGAGGCTGATCCAGGCGGGAATTGCGTTTATCGTTCCCGATACTCAAATGTTCCTGCCGATGCTTGGCATGGAGGCAAGGTCGCGTTCCCGGAGGAAAAAACCAGCACAAGTAGCGCAATTCAGCCCGGCTACCCAGGTTGTGCTGATTCACTGGTTGCTGGGCCGGGTTAAAGGCCCGATTACTCCGCTTGAGCTCTCGCAACAACTTCAATATAGCACCATGACAATGACCAGGGCACTGAATGAGTTGGAGTCAACCCAGATTGGTATGGTCAAGCGACAAGGCCGGAGTCGATTGATCCTATTTCCGGAGCACCACAAGGCAGTTTGGGAGCAAGCTCTCCCTTATCTCCGCAATCCGGTGATCAGCACAACACATACGACCGAGAAAAGCCTGACTCACGGCGGCGCCTTAGGCGCGGGTTTCACGGCACTATCCAGATGGTCAATGCTTAATCCGCCTGCCTATCCGCAGTACGCGGTTAATCGAAACACCTGGAATTATCTGCAAAGAAATGGTGCAACAGAATCACCCATTGACGAACCGGGTACTTGCTTGCTGCAAATCTGGCAATACGACCCGAAATTATTGGGATTGGAAGGTTCAGTAGACCCTTTTTCCCTCTATCTCAGCCTTAAAGTTGATGCCGACGAGCGAGTGGACCTGGCGCTCGAAGAAATGCTCGGGCGTTGGTTATGATCAAAGGAATGGATAAATTCCGCCAACACTTTGAAAGCTTCAGCGACCGTTATGTCCTGATTGGTGGCGCAGCGTCTGAATTGGTAATGACAGAGGCTGGCGTAGATTTCCGTGCTACAAAAGACCTGGATATAGTTTTGTGCCTGGAAGCGCTGGACAAGGACTTCGTTGATGCATTCTGGGCGTTTATAAAGGCCGGTGGATACCACAACCACCAGCGCAGTACCGGTAAGAAAATTTTCTATCGCTTCAACCAGCCTGAAGATAACGACTTCCCATTCATGCTGGAGTTGTTTTCAAGAGCACCCGACCTCTTGGCTCCAGGCAGTGCTAGTCACCTGACACCCATTCCCGTAGACGAAGATGTATCCAGCCTGTCGGCCATTTTGCTGAACGAAGACTACTATCAATTCCTCCATGATCATAAACACGAGATTGACGGCGTGACCGTAGTCGACGAGGTTGCTTTGATCCCTTTGAAAGCCAGAGCATGGTTAGATCTAACCGCACGCCAGCAGGCGGGTGAAGAAATCGATGCGAAGGACATCAAAAAACACAGAAACGATGTGTTCCGTCTATTCCAGATTATTTCACCAAACCTTAGAATTCAACTTCCAGAGTCTATTGCACAGGACCTACAAAACTACCTGGTTGCATTACTGAATGGTCCACAACAATCCTTGAAAACGTTTGGGCTAAAAGGGCTTGCTGTTGATGATGTCGTCAATTCATTGAGGAACATCTACGGACTTAGCCGCTAAATGCCAAGCCGAAAGTTAAATGTCCACTGCCAGTAATTCGCAACCACGCCCACGCTTCCGGCCGTTCACTGCACGCGCAAGAAATCCAGTTCAACGACATCCGCACAACGCTGCAGGCGCTTTATGCGCTGTTCGACAACTGCAACAGCCTGCACACCAATGCCTATGATGAAGCCATCACCACCCCCACGCCCGAATCCGTGCGCCGCGCTGTCGCCATCCAGATGATCATCAACAAGGAGCTGGGGCTGAACTTCTGCGAGAACCCCTGGCAGGGCAGTTTCATCGTGGACGAGCTGACCGACATAGTGGAAGAGGCCGTGTACCAGGAGTTCGAACGCATCTCCGAACGCGGCGGCGTGCTGGGCGCCATGGACACCATGTACCAGCGCGGCAAGATCCAGGAAGAAAGCCTGTACTACGAGCACAAGAAGCACGACGGCAGCCTGCCACTGGTAGGCGTGAACACCTTCCTGCCAGAAGACGGCCATGGCGAGGTGGGCGAGATTGAGTTGATGCGCAGTTCCGATGACGAGAAGATCCAGCAGGTCGCCAACGTAGAAGCGTTTCGCGATCTACATGCGGAAGAAGCCAAACCACTGTTGCAGCAGTTGCAGCAGGTGGCGCGTGAGCGCAAGAATACGTTCGATGCACTGGTTAAAGCGGCAAGGGTTTGTTCACTCGGCTCCATGAGCCATGCGCTTTATGATGTGGGTGGGGAGTATCGGAGGAATATGTAAGAGCTATTTTGGACAATCAATCCATTTTCTGACGCAGTTTGGGGACAATCTGCCGCAGACAAATCGCTCGACACACCCAAGCATGATTGGAGCCATCACTCCGGTCATGATCAATGCACCTTGCGTCCACGCTTGCCGCTTCGCCCACCTTCC
>JANOGQ010000631.1:0-3207 GCA_031406105.1 Lysobacterales bacterium
CAGCAGCCTGTACACCAGTGAGCAGATGGGCCTCAACGCAGTGAGTCACGCTCTGTTCTACGTCGACAAGGAGCTCAAGGATTGGAAGCTGGGGCGGCCCGCGGGGCTGATGGAGTGCAGCACGGGCTGCGCGAGCTACGCCGAGTCTCCGCACGCCAAAGTAGGCGCCGACCATGTGCGCGCGAATCTCGAGGGCTTTCGCCTCCTGTTTCAGGGCTGCGCGGCCGATCACGCGGGGCTCGGCAAAACCGTCGCGTGGAGATCGTTTACACCGCACGTTAAGTCATGATTTCATTCGTACTTAAAAATATCAGCATGGCCAGCTTCGCGCTGGCCATGTTGTTTTCTACGTCAGTGCTGGCGCAGACTGTCGAGTCAAATGTGGTTGCTGATCTGGTTAGCCAGGTGCAGGAATTGCAGGATGAAGTGAGGGCCTTGCGTGGCCAGATTGAAGATCAGACCAATCAGCTGGAAACGCTACGCCAACGTCAACGTGACCAGTTTTTGGATCTGGATCAACGCATCAGCGGTGGGAGCAATGCAGCAAGTTCAGCTTCCGGACAAACTGATTCGCCTGATGCACAAAGTGAAGTCACCACAGTTGAAAATAGTAATGGAACAGTAGCTGGTGATGTTCCCCTTGTCACCGAAGCAAGTTCGGAAGACCCGGATGTCAGGCCACCCATGGATCTGCCCTCTGATACGGTAGCCCTGGGCACGCCGGAACTACAAAGCCAGCCCTTACCAGCAAACCCTGCAGAAGAGAAAGCTGAGTACGAGCAGGCCTTTCAATCACTGAAAGATTTACGTTATGCCGATGCAGCTGAGAATTTTCAGACTTTCCTGGCGCGCTATCCGCAAAGCGAATATGCCGGCAATGCACAGTACTGGCTGGGCGAGTCTTACTACGTTACCCGTAATTACGATATTGCCCTTGATTCCTTCGAAGACTTGCTGAAAAAGTATCCCCAGAGCTCCAAGATACCGGATGCCTTATTGAAGATTGGTTATGCACACTACGAGCTCAAGCAATGGGATCAGGCCCGCGCTGCCCTCGAGCAGGTGAAGCAACAATTCCCTGATACCACTCTGGCGCGGCTGGCTGATAACCGCCTTCGCAGCATGCGTATGGAAGGCCATTACTAAGCCAAGCCGACGCGGCAGCTTTGAAGCTTGGTTTGCAATTCTTCCTGATCGCTGATTTTCCCAGCCGCCGCCGTTTCCCGGGTTTAGAATGCCGTCATGAGCGAAGCACTACGCTATGTCCCCGAATCTCGCGAGGGCATGCTGAAAATTACTGAGATATTTCATTCTTTGCAGGGTGAAGCCCGGCAATCCGGCTTCCCCAGCGTTTTTGTCCGCCTTACTGGCTGTCCGCTGCGTTGTGTTTATTGCGACAGTGCTTATGCCTTTACCGGTGGCGAATGGATGCATTTCGACGACATCATTGAGCGTATTCGACTATACGGCACTCGCCATATTTGTGTTACTGGCGGAGAGCCGCTGGCGCAGAAGCGCTGCAGCGAATTGCTCATCCGCTTATGTAACCTGGGTTATTCTGTGTCATTGGAAACCAGTGGTGCAGTGGATATCCGCCTGGCTGACGAACGGGTCAGCCGGGTTATGGACATCAAGACTCCAGGCTCTGGCGAAGAGAGCAAGAATCTTTGGAGCAATCTTGAAGCTCTCACAGCACACGACCAGATCAAGTTTGTGATCTGCTCTCGCGCAGACTATGAATGGGCCAGGCAACTGGTTCTGGAAAAAAATCTGGCTGATACCTGCGAAGTACTGGTTTCTCCCAGCTGGAATGCAGTGAACGCCACCGAACTCGCCGAGTGGATCTTGCAGGATCAACTTCCCGTCCGTTATCAATTGCAGCTGCACAAAATTCTGTGGGGCGATACACCAGGCAAATGAACACCATCGAGACAAGTAGCCCGTGAGTTCAGCCAACACCAAGCCCAAAGCCGTTGTCCTGGTATCTGGCGGACTGGATTCCGCTACCACGCTGGCCATGGCACGAAGCCAGGGATTTGAATGCCTCGCTCTGGCCGTTGACTATGGCCAACGCCATCATTCTGAACTAGACGCTGCCCGGCGGGTGACACAAAGCCTTGCTGTGCCTCTGAAGATCGTCAGTGTTGATCTGCGCGAAATAGGGGGCTCGGCTTTAACTGCGGATATCGATGTGCCCGTAGCAGGCACTACGGGAATACCCATCACCTATGTACCAGCGCGGAACACCATCATGCTGTCACTGGCACTGGGCCAGGCGGAAGTGCTGGGAGCACTGGCAATTTTCATCGGCGTGAATGCCGTGGACTATTCCGGCTACCCTGATTGCCGCCCGGAATTCATTAACGCCTACCAAATCATGGCCCGGCTGGCGACCAAAGCCGGAGTGGAAGGCACTGAATTAACCATTCATACGCCATTGATCAATCTGACCAAGGCAGAAATAATTCGTCGGGGCACCCAATTGAGCGTGGATTACAGCCAGACCGTATCCTGTTACCAGGCAGATGCCGAGGGCCTGGCTTGTGGCCAGTGCGACTCCTGCCGGATTCGCCGCGAGGGTTTTCAATCGGCTCAGATTGCCGATCCCACCCGCTATGTGGGGCTTTGATTCCGGGCTAATCCAGTAAACCTTAGGCGGCTCAGCAGGATTCAGCCAATTTCAACTTGAGGCACAGGACGAATTCACCTAAAATGCCGCCTTCCTTTGCTACCCCGAATGTTTGGAGTAGCCGCTTGAAGCGATCACTCTCCCATATCCATGTGCTGCGTGGTCCAGGTACATCCATACACAAAAAGGGCCGTTAGCTCAGGTGGTAGAGCAGGAGACTTTTAATCTCTTGGTCGTAGGTTCGAGTCCTACACGGCCCACCATTTTTCGTCGATATTCTTGCCAAATTTTGCCAAGAAGACTAATCTTGTGGCATGAGTACGATGAATATTTCCCTGCCTGAAACGCTGAAAACCTTCGTTGATGAGCAGGTGAGCCAACGCGGCTACGGTACCAGCAGCGAGTATGTTCGCGAGCTGATTCGCAAGGATCAGGATCGGCTGCATCTGCGTGAATTGCTCCTCGCGGGAGCATCTTCTTCGCCGGTCGCCCCGGCCGATGCCCGCTATTTTGAAGGTTTGCGCAATCGGGTAAGCCAGAGTGCGAAGGCCGGCACCAACGGGTGACGGTAAGGTCCA
>JANOGQ010000191.1:0-10805 GCA_031406105.1 Lysobacterales bacterium
CAGAATTGGAGGAGATCCTGATCGGGATGGAAATTCCAGTTTCCGAGCTGGTGAGGGGTGGTGGCGGTGAAGGTGAATTCACCCAGAGAGTGCGAAAGCACCTGAGCGATAAATTGGGATGGAAAAAGCACTGTTTCGAAATCAAGAAGACTGTGGACGGCATTGAAAAGGAATCCATTTCTCACGAAATTGATCATGTGAAGTATTTTGAAACCGGTGTATTCGCTCTTGAGCTCGAATGGAATAACAAGGATCCATTTTTCGATAGGGATCTTGAGAATTTCAAACGGTTACACGCAGATGGGGTAATTTCTGTAGGGGCCATTATTACTCGCGGCACATCACTTCAAAATGCGCTTAAAGAACGAATAGAACGATATGCGCGGGAGAACGGCCTCTCAAGTATTAAGAAACTGAGTAGTTATTATTCACCTACCAGTCGACAGAAGAAATTGATTTCAGTGGCCCAGGTGGCAAAAGGCTCATTTGAAAAAGGCTGGGCGCACACCTTTGTCTCCGACAAGTTCGGTGAGGCGTCTACGCATTGGCGCAAACTTGAAGATCGAGTGCGCCGTGGAGTTGGCAACCCGTGTCCGCTTTTGCTTATTGGAATTCCTGACTCTGTCCTCAGCTAATTTTGAAGAGAAAAATCATGGTAGGAAAAATTTATAACATCGCCGAACCAAATCCCTCTGAAGATCTGATGGAAAAAATTCCCGGGCAGTATTCAACAATATTGGCGGATCCACCTTGGCAGTTTCAGAACCGCACAGGAAAGGTCGCTCCGGAGCACAGAAGGCTGCTCAGATATCCAACCATGGAGCTCAAGGAAATCATGGATTTGCCCGTAGCGAAGTTGGCCGCTGCGAAGTCACACCTATATCTATGGGCGCCGAACGCGTTACTCATGGAGGGTCTCAAAGTGATGGAGGCTTGGGGTTTCACTTACAAGACAAACATCATCTGGCACAAAATTAGAAAAGATGGAGGGCCGGACGGCCGCGGGGTTGGATTCTATTTTCGTAACGTTACGGAGCTGGTTTTATTTGGTGTTCGAGGCAGCATGAGAACACTCCCACCTGGGCGAACTCAAGTAAATCTGTTAGCTACTCGTAAGCGTGAGCACTCCAGAAAGCCGGATGAAATTTATGATCTGGTTGAAGCGTGCTCCCCTGGACCGTATTTGGAGCTATTCGCACGATTCCGCCAGAAAGGTTGGCATCAGTGGGGTAACGAAGACGTAGAAGTTAACTCATACAGAGGCGTTGCCAAACGTAAAGGCCATGAGGATGGACAACTCCGTTTACTTGAAACGCGAAATCAGTACAACACGAAGTGATAGTTTCATAATTCAAAGTCATCTGGGCTGGGGATTTTGACGATAGCGCTTCTGAAAAGCGCTGGAGTTAATTCTGAGTCGATTTGTTTGGTGCGCGAATCGAATATAGTCTTAGGTTTCACATGAGGCACTTCGAGCAGGCTGCAAACCAATAGTTCGAGGCCGCAATAGCATTTCCCCGAGATATACTACTTTTTGACGCAATGGCCTCTCCCGAGGCTGTTTCAAATCCACTGGAATCGTCGTATGAGTAAGCGGAGCAATCTGGTGGTGGTGTGTGCTGGCGATGCTTCCTTGCACGAGGGCTACCTGGAGCCACACCGAAATTACGACTTGTGTGTGGTTTACTTCGGCGAACAGGAAAATCGCTTTCGGAGCGAGTCTGAGCACTACCTCGCGTGTAAAGGCACACAAACTCAATTGCTCGAAAGGCTGTTCCGGCAGATGCCCGGGCTGCTGGATGAGTATGAACAGTTCTGGCTGTCCGAAGATGACCTGGAAACCAACACTACGGATGTTAACCACTTATTCGATCTCTTCAGGGACAGTGATTTTTACATTGCACAACCCTCGCTCAAACCGGATAGCTATTCATCCTTCAGCATGCTGACCTGCAAGGGCTTGGGCAGTTGTGAAACCAATTTCATCGAATTCATGTGCCCCTTGTTCAGCCAGAAGTCCCTGAAAAGTTCAGTGCAGTATTTGTCTGAGTCGCTGACGGGCTGGGGTGTGGATGAACTGTGGTCGGTTCGTGCCATTGAGCAGGGCGAGAAACTGGGCATTTTTGATCAAGTGCAGATTGGGCATTATCGTCCGGTTGGATCGTCGATCTGGTATCAGAATCTGCAGACTGATCCGCATCAGGAGTCAAGGCAGCTGAAATTGAAGCATGGCCTGATCGACCGTATCCCTCAAAGGTTTCATCCTTCGGTCGAGGCTCCCGCGCCCGGAGATTCTGGTGGTTTACCTCCGACTTCCCCTTACATCATCGGTGGGCAAAGTGGCTCCTGCCTGCGTGCAGTCGTGGAGATCCTGCTGCTCAGCAAGCGCATGTACATGGATCTGGATGATGGCAGCGAATATCCGCAATTCCTGGATTCGAAGTGCATGCGAACCGTACACAGGGGTACTGATTTGGTTTCTGACCCACTTCGGGACCTGGCTCCTGGCCTGGCAGATCCAGAGTGGATCATGCAAGTGCTCAAATCGACAAACTCGACCGATTACAAATTTTCCGATCTTGGCGCAATACTCCAGCAGGAGTTGCTGGTTCGTGGCAGGCACATGCGGCAGTGGCTTGAAGAGTCCGCCAGCGACTCCGCGGGCTTCAAGCGCTGCATGAATGCCCTCGGAGGAAAATGGCACAGGCGTGAGCAATGGGGCTGGAAAGAGCCCCATAGCATGTATTACTTGCCGCTGTGGAAAGAACTCTTCGGCCGTTTTCGCTTCATCCATGTAGTTCGGGACCCCAGAAACATCCCGAAATCACATAGGCAAGCGGAACCGGAATTCTATGAAGCCTTGTTCGGAGAAAATTCTGCCCAGGGACAAGGCGGCTCGACTGCGGATTTTGAGCTTTGCTGGGCAAAAGCCAATCTTGGCGTTTTCCAGTGGGCCAAACGCCACATGCCTGACGATTATCTGTTGCTGCGGGCAGAAGATCTGGCAGGGCAGGATGAAAAAGCCAGGCGTGAAACCAGCCGCTTACTCAATTTTGCCGGACTGAATTTTGCCGATCGAGGTAAAACCGATGCGGTATTCAGGCTGATCAAGCAGGCGCAGCCAATGCCACAAAAGGGTTTGCTGGCTGAGGCTCTGAGTGCTTTTGCTTACCGCTGATGCGCAATCAGCACATTACCCCACCGCAGTCAGCAGCCCGGAAGGAACCCTGCTCGTAGTAGATCGTCCTAAAGCTTGTTAACCTTGGGTTCCAATCGAGTTTGGAGTGTGCTGTATGTCACGTATGGTTTCGTTGGCGGGTTTCCTGGCTCTGGTCGTGATTGCCGCGTGGCTGGGATCGCAGTTTCCGGCAGGTGAGTATTACGCCCTCTTGAACAAGCCCGATTGGGCGCCGCCAGCCTGGCTGTTTGGGCCGGTCTGGTCAATCCTTTACGTGCTGATGGCAGTTGCCATGTGGAAAGTGTGGGAGACCGGCCAGCAGGCACGCCTCGGGGCGCTGGCCTGGTGGCTCTTGCAGCTGGTGCTGAATGCAGCCTGGTCCTGGCTGTTTTTTGGGCTCACCCGCACTGGCTGGGCCATGGCTGAACTGGCGATACTGATTGGCCTGGTGATATTTTGCATCAAGGCTTTTTCGCTGATCTCCAAAGCAGCGGCCTGGCTGATGCTGCCTTATCTCTTATGGCTGGTTTTCGCCCTCGTGCTGAACTTCAGCCTCTGGAGACTGAACGGGGGTGGTATTTCCCTATAGGTAAGGAGGAGGCCCCTGGGGGCCGATCAGCCATTGCCTCAGCCTATGAAGAACACGCTTAGCTTGTTGCCGTCCAGATCGCGAAAATAGCCGGCATAAAAGTTGTCGCCGCGCGGGCCGACTGGGCCTTCATCGGTGCCACCCAGTTGCAGTGCTTTATCGTAAACCGCCTGTACCTTTTCTTTGGAATCGGCTGCGAATGCAGTCATGCAACCATTGCCTATCGTCGCAGGTTTGCCATCGAAAGGCTTGGCTATCGAAAACCCCGGCTGATCGGGCGATACAGCCCAGGCTACGTATTGCCCTTCAAATTCCATGTATCGCTTGGCTCCCAGCAAGGCCAGCAATTCATCATAAAACACTTCAGCTTTGGGAAAATCGTTAGTGCCAACGATCACATAACCTATCATTTTTCAGCTCCTCGAATGGTGGTTTCAAACTACCCAACGAAAACTATGACCGCAGCAGCAAGGCTTGTCAAAATTGCGCCAATCGCCAAGTCTCCGAATTTCGTCGACTCATAGTATGGTTCGCTCTGACGAATCCTGCCACCGACCTTTGCCGGATGCATTGATCCGGCGCAATCATCTGGCCAACTTACATCACGAAATCCGCGCTCAACCGCCCATCAACTGTGCAAGCCGACCAGTCAGTATGCCAAGGTAGTTGCCCAGGGCATAACCGATCATGGCCATGAGTATCGATGCCGGCACCAGCGATGCCCGGTGGTGGGCTGCAACTATCGGAGCTGAAGCAGCGCCGCCAATATTCGCGGCAGTGGCAATTGCAGCCGTGTATATCCACACGGAATATCCAGGCGCCCAGCAGGACAAAAGCGCCGTGGATGAATATCCAGACAAAGCACATGGCTACAAAAGCACCGACGGTTTCCAGGTTGACTTCACTCAGATCCATGGTCGCGCCTATTCTTGCGACATAGACGTAGATGATCGCCATGGCTATGGGTTGTGCAGTGGGCAATTTACGGGCCGGTGTGGCCGAAGCAAACAGCGACATGGTTGTTACCAGCAGGATCAGCCAGGTACTGGCCGTGATAATGGTTGCTCCCCCAAGGACTATGGGTGGCAAGGCCTCGGACAGCACCATGGATATCCAGCTGATGCTTATTGCCAGCAGGGCCAATCACAGCAACTGCGTCATGCCCGGTGCCTGCTCCGATTGGCCCATGTCTGCTGCGGCCGCGTCCATCATGGCCAGGCGTCCGGGCGGTACTTTCATCCACGCATTGAAGCGTTGGGCAAAGGCTTTGGAGCCCAGCAGAATGGGTAGCCAGATCAAAAAGACCAGCTGGTCAGCCGCCGCTGCCATGGTCAGATGGCTGGCATCACCTTCCAGTGCCGCATGAGCAGCCGTCATGTTGCCAGTGCCACCTACCCAGCTGCCGGCCAGTGCGCCAAAGGCCTTCCAGCTGTCTTCCGGCAATGGAAAATGCATTGGAAACGAATCCGGAGTGGTAATGGCCTGGCCGAGCATGGCAGCAAGTACGCCACCAACCACCACGCCCACACTGCCCAGCAGCATGACAAAAACCCCTTTGCCCATGACACGCACCGCGCCCAGGATATCCACCTTGAGCAGCATCAAAACGATGAACACCAGCAGGCCGTACTTGTAGAGGAAATCGTAAGCGGGGCTGCTGAAGGGAATCAGGCCGCCGTTGGACAGCAGCACGGGAGTTGCATAGATAAACAACAGTGGTGGCAGGTAGTTGAAGATTTTCGCCTGGGTGCGCTTTTCCACCCAGAACCAAAAGCTGACCACCGCGATCAGTGCGGCCATAACGCCAGCGGGTGAGCTTATCAGGGCTGTGTCCATGGGTATTTCAGCTGCCTTAATGTTGAGTTGTTGCGCTGAATTATTGCGCTGCGGCCATCAACCAGGCCACTCATCCGGATTGGGCATGGCTTATTGCTGTTGTGTGCAAAAGACTACATGCTGTGGCCACAGCTTCCAACATGCGCGGGGTAGCACGGCTGATTTCATCAGCGGGCAGGCTGTACAGCCGCTGATTTTTTACCGCCTGCAATCGCGGCCATTGTTGCCATGCAGCCAGTGGATTGCCATGGCCCTCCACCGCCGGTGCAAACATCACTTCCGGATCCAGCACGATCACTGATTCCAGGCTGATTTGCGGTGCCAGCACAGTCTCATCCGCGTAGATGTTTTCGCCACCACACAAAGCCAGGCTTTGTGAAATAAGGTGTTGGCCATTGAGGGTAAACAGAGGCTGGGCTGCCACCTGGTAAAAATATCTGACCCTGGGTTTGCCGATGCCCGCCTGCTGGATTTTCTGCAAGCGCGATCGGGCATGTTCGGCTGCCATTTGGCCGGCCCGGGCTTGTCCGCCCGCTGTAGCCATTTGTTGCAAGCTTGTGGCGATTTCCTCTGGTTGTCGAATCTCGATGACCCAGGTGGTCAGGCCCAGTTCCTGCAAACGGCCGATCGCCAAGGCTGGATTGCCACTTTGCCAGGCAATCACCAGATCGGGCTTGAGGCTGACTATTCGTTCCAGGTCCAGCCGGAATGCATCACCCACGCGCGGCAGTTCGGCTGCAGCAGCAGGGTAGTTGCTGTGCTCGACGGTTGCTACTACCCGTGCACCCACACCAGCGGCAAAGGCCAGCTCAGCCAGATGAGGTGAGAGGGTGATGATGGTGGTGGCGGGGCGATCGAGTATCAGTTGCGAGCCATCGGCCTGCTGCAGCGTGATTTCGTTGCCCGGCGCCTGCTGACTGAAGGTCAGTAGGTTCAGCGCCTGAAAGACTGCCCAAGCGAATGCCTTCAGCTTCACTGTTAAAGCTGGATTCTGAAGGTGGAGTTTTTAAAGGGCCTGCCCTCTTGCCGGAGAGCTACTGACGTTTTCCCGACTTGCCACGCAGCCATCGTTCTGGCCGGCATCAGGTAATAACGTCGATCAGTAACAACAAGGCCAGTGCCGTCATCCAGACGCCGAGTATGCGCCAGACCAGGTCCATGGATTGCCGCAGGCAAGCCATGGGTCCATCCAGCTGGTCCGCATAGCCATCGTTCATCACATGGCCGCTCAGCACGATCTGTTGTGCGGCAGTGAGCAGGAAGCCATTGCTGCCTTCAAACAGGCCGTGGCCCTGTTCGTCGTGGTATTTTTTCCAGGCAATGAACACAGAATCAAAGTCAGTAGCAATAGCCAGTGACAGGGTCATCAGCTGCGCCACAGGCCATTCCAGTACCTGCCGGGTGCGCCTGAAATAAAGTTTCTGGGTGCTGCTCAGGCCATTTCTCAGGTCATCTCTCTGGCCATCCCCCGGGCCATCTTTCTCGTTGCTCAGCCAATCTACCATGCGATAGAGAAAGGCACCGATGATGCCCAGCAAAGCAAACCAGAAGATAACGCCAAACCAGCGACGCAGTGATTGGCTGAATACGCTGTTGATCGTAAGGTTCAGGCATTCGCTCGCATCATCCGGGGGATCACGCTGCAACAATTCAGCCAGGCCTCGCTCGCGTGCATCTTCATCGTTGTTGCTGATGATGTCTGCAACCTGCGTATCCAGATCGCGGCTGCCGAAGCAATAAACCAGCACAGCAATACCCAACAGGAACACGCCTATGTTGCCGAACAGCCCCATGAACAACTGGTTCAGCAGCGCCAGGCCAATTAAGGGTATGAACAGGATGACAGCGTAACCGCTGAATTCATTCCAGGCGGGTAAGCGGCCGAACAGCTCATCAGCCGTGTAAATCCAGCGGCCTAACCACTGGCGTTTCCGCAGTTGACCCAGCTCGCGCACGAAGTGGCAAAGGGCGAAAGCAAGCAGTATGGCGATGATGGTCATGGGCCTGTAATTCCTGCCTCAGCAGTTTAAGGAAACACTGATTAAAGCATCAGAGCTTTCCGATAACAGAATTCTAACAGAGCTGTGGCCCATGGGGATTGCTTTCAAGCAACTGTCCCCGCCAGTTTTGGCTGGCAATCGGGTGAATGGCTGAGATTACCGGGGGGAACCCTGACTGATTGTTCCCTGAATAAACCAGAGTTTCCTCAGGCTTTACCACGCGCTTCGCGGGTGAGGTGTTCCAGATCACCGCGTGATTGGCTGCGGAACCAATCCGCGATCAGGCGAAAGGCAATTGAAACGGGCGGAGGCAGCAGCACTTCTCTGGCGGCAATAGCATCCTCCAGCTCCTGACAGCTGAACCAGCACAGCTCCTCCAGCTCATCAGACGCTTTGCACTCACGCGCTTCCGCTTCGGCATAGAAGCCACACATGGACGAGGCAGGAAACGGCCAGGGCTGGGAAGAAACGTAGCGAATATCTCTCAGGCGTACACGTGATTCTTCAAAAACTTCACGCACTACCGCATCTTCCAGGCTTTCGCCTGGCTCTACAAAGCCCGCCAGAGTGGAGAAGCGTTTGGCTGGCCAGTTGCCATTACGCCCCAGCATGCAGGCATCACCGTGGGTGACCAGCACAATGATGGCCGGATCAATGCGGGGAAAAGACTGGCGGGCACATTCTTCGTTACTGCAGACCAGTTTATGGCCGGAAGACTGTAAACGGTTGGGATGACCACAAACGCCGCAGAATACATGCCGATGTTGCCAGTAGTGCAGGGCTTTCGCGTAAGCCAGCACCCCGGCATGTTTGGCATCCATATCTACCGATGCCCGACGCAAATCGAGGAATTGGGCCTGTGGTCGCAGTTGCAGGATTTCATCACGCTGCTGGTCATTGATGGAGACAGCAAAGAAATAGCGTTTGCCATCGGTGCCCAGCAGGGTGGGTGGCTGGATGCTGTCCAGCGAGTCCAGGTTGCCGGGCCGCAGGTAGACAGCGATCTGGCCTTCGGGGGTTTGTTCAATCAGGCTGCGGCTGCGCCACAATGGCACGAACCGGGCAGCGGGCGAATTGAGGGTTTTGCTGACCCAGTCAGCATCATCACGGTGCTCGGCCAGACGGTCCAGCCGGACCGAGGTAAAACGATTGTGATGTGAAAGGGTGAATTGATCTATGCTGGCGCCGAGATCAACCACCATGGCGGTCAGACGGAAAAGGAAGAGCCGCAGCCACAGGTGGTGGCGGCATTCGGGTTGCGAATAACGAATTGCGCACCTTGCAGGTTTTCGGTGTAATCCACTTCGGCCCCCGCCAGGTATTGCATGCTCAGCGGATCGACCAGCAACGTGACACCGTCCCTGTCGATGGCGAAATCGTCTGTTGCACGGTTTTCATCGAAGGTGAATCCGTACTGAAAACCGGAACAGCCACCACCGCTGATATAAACCCTGAGCTTCAACTCGGGATTGGCTTCTTCGGTGATCAGCTGCATGACTTTGCGTGCTGCTGAATCGGTAAAGCCGACGAGGGGTGGGTGCTGAATGCTGCTGCTTTCCATATCGGGATAGATTATTCCGTAATCACATTGATCACAACCCGGGATCACAACCTGGGATCACAGCTTGTGATTACAGGCTGTTATTACAAGCTCCAATCTCAACATGGCGGCGCGTGGCAGCAATTGCAATGCAGTGGGGCAGGATAAATTATTCAGTGCTGCCCTGGGTACTGACTTGAATAGCGCTGATTCAGGGTCTGTCAGCAGAATCTGTGACTTCACCTTCAAGTGCGCTCTCACCCGCAGTTACTGGCAATGGCGCTGAGACACCTGGTTGCATCAAATCTGCCCAGGCGAAATCACGGTTCACTGTTTTGCTGGAGCTCTTGGCATTGAGAGTCACCCGCACACGCTCGGGTTGAAAATCTTCCGGAACCGCTAAATAACCTGCCAGTTGCTGAAAATATTTGAAACGAAATTCCGGGCGGGCTGTGTTGTTAGTGCTGATATCTTTCCATTTGAGAGTCAGCGGCTGGTTCCCGCGAGTGCCTTCCAGCTCAATGCCGACTGTGCCGCTGATGATGGCAGAGCGGCGCAGGTTCTGCGTGAGTGTCAACACATAACGGTAAACCTGGCCGGAAGCAGTGGTTTGCAATTCCAGCTCATAAACTGCCAGGCCTTCCTGCGATCCACTGGTGTCTGCGAGGCGCTGATAAAAGGTAATTTCGCCTTGTAAGCGCTGCATCTCTGCCTGGCGACTGCTCTCTTCCTGACGTAAGAGGATGTTGGCATGACGCAGTACGTCTACCTGGCGCTCCGCCATTTTCTGCCGTACTCGGCTGGATTCCACCCGCTGACCCAATTCTTTTATTTCGGCCCGCAAGGCACGTATGCGGACTTTCTTGGATTCGAATTCGGGTTCTGCCCAAAGCACAGTAATGACATGCACCGCATACATTACCGCCAGTGCCAGCAAAACCCTGAACAGTATTTTCCAGAGGCTGGTTCGGGCTTTCAATTCAGTATTCATGAGTCTGCGACAATAGTGGCCAGTCACCGCCATCCCTTCGCCATGCTACTCCCACTTTGACTGTTACAGGCCACTAGTTGTGGCGACAAGAATGCGGGCGACAAAAAAGCGGCCTAAGCCGCTTAGTCCCCGCAGGTTTTTCTTTGAGTTGTATTTTATTGTTTTATTATGACTAACGGGCAGTCCCAGAACCTGACCCAAAAACTGCTAGAGTTTATACGCCCTTACCCTTGGGGCGTCAAGCTGGCCACATTAAATTAAGGGAAGCTCTGATTAATTCAGAGTTCCCGTATTCGGTGATTATGCAAAAATGCTTTGGATAAAAGCGCTTCATATCATTTTTATGGTGACCTGGTTTGCAGGCCTGTTCTATTTGCCGCGGTTGTTTGTTTATCACGCCATGACTGACGACGAAGCAGTGCGGGCAGCCTATCGCACCATGGAGCGACGCCTGCTGGTCATGATGCATATCGGTGCTGCGCTGACTCTGCTGTTTGGCTGCTTGTTGCTACTGCTGTTGCCTGCCTGGCTGAGTTCCGGCTGGATGCAGATCAAACTGCTGCTGGTGTTCAGCCTGGTTGGATTTCACCTGCACTGCATTTTTCTGGTCAAGGCTTTTGCGCGCGATGAGGTCAGACATAGTCACAAATGGTTCCGCTGGTTCAACGAAT
>JANOGQ010000202.1:0-3584 GCA_031406105.1 Lysobacterales bacterium
TATCTTGGCCAGGTTGGCACGCGGAACGTTGTTGACGTGGGAAAAACTCCCACCGATGATCACACTGCCGTCGGCAAGCGGAGCCACAGCGTTCACGGATCCGTTGGTAAGCAACGGAGTATCCGGTTTAGACAAAGGCACCTGCGCATAACCCGCAACGGACCATACAGCCACCCACAACCATGCAGTGGTCAGAATGATATTACGCATATTTTCCTAATTCCTTTGTAAGTGGGCGAAACCTGCGGGTAATCGACTGGCAAAACCAGTAAGCATCAACTGCAAAAACTGTGGATCGGAAGAATAATGCCGGTTTTTCGCGAAATTGGAAAGTATGGTTGACAGACATCCTATGGTTGACAGACATCCAGCTCCCCACAGTCCTGCACCAGGCTGATTTTGCGGACGGATTCAGGACATCCATCGACACCTGTCACGCAAAAGCCCACACACCCATATCCATTCCAATACCCTACAAAGACAGCGAAAGTATAGCTGTCATGCACGAATCGATCTGCCTGGGAAAATCATGGGTGTCCTTGTTTCTTTCCTTGTTTCTTGTTTTTTCTAGTTATGTGAATATGACATGTCCGAAGGAATGAAAATCCGCGCACAGATAGATTCCGAAAATGTTCGGGGCCTATTGCTTATAAATGGCGGCGGAGCAATTGCACTATTGGCATTCTTGCCTTTTGCCTTGGAAATGGAGAGCGGCAAAACACTGGCTAAATCGATCCTATTTGCTCTGCTTTGCTATCAGACAGGATTAGTGTTTGCAGTCGCCCACAACAGAATGCGCCGTATATGTTCTCTACTCTACGAAAGCGCTTTCTCAGCTTCTCCGCAGGGCCACCTAGATCCGTGTGTGAAATTTGGCTACTCGTTTAAGTAGCCATGTGTCTGTATTAGAGGCACAGTTTTTATGTGGGTATCCTTGGCTGCGTTCGTAATCGGGGGTCTGTCAGTATTCTGGGGTGGCCTCCAAGTAATCGGAATTTAATGTTCACCCTTGCTCATAACAAATCATTAAGCGTTCAGCTTGGATAGCATTTCCGATCTGGGTATAACAATTCGCTCAATTCCGCCGCGCCGCGAGCGGTACGCGGTTTAGTGGTGTCGTTAGACGCCATCTTATATCCTTCCCATCTTGCCATATGAGTAGAAATGGAATAATTTATACTCATAAACAGGTGCGAGTTCGACGAGGATAAAAGCAAATCCAACCTGGAAAAACATGGAATTGATTTTCATGACGCTCAGGAGTTGTGGAAAGACCCAGACCTGCTCGAATTTCGAGCACGATCCGTTGATGAGTATCGGTATCTGGTGATCGGGCTTGTTGGTGCCAGCCACTGGTCGGCCGTAATCACATACAGAGGTGAAAGAATTCGCCTGATTTCTGTCAGGCGGTCCCGAACGAAAGAGGTTGAGTTATATGAAAGCCAGGAATTTTGAAAAGAAGTTTGACCAAGGCAAGAAAGACATCGTCGATGATCTTGACATATCCACTGCACGCCGAGTCAACCAGGAACAAAAGCGTATCAATGTCGACTTCCCGTCCTGGGTTGTCGAGTCTTTGGATCGTGAAGCCGCACGAGTTGGCGTTACCCGGCAATCTATCATCAAGGTTTGGCTGGTAGAACGCCTCAAGGTGGAAGCTGCTAACAAACCGCTCAATGGTGACGCCGCAAGCGGCGCACATTAGCGGAGCGTTAGCTCTCCTTGTCTAGCGTCTGCTCGAACTTTGTTCACAAATATGTTAACCTCCGTGCGTGAGAGAAATCACATTCTATCGGATGGAATCCGGGCGTTGTCCCGTCGAAGAGTTCTTGGACTCTCTGAGCTCGAAGCAGGCTCAAAAAGTGGCCTGGGTACTGCAGTTGGTAGAGGAGCTTAACCCCGTTCCTGTCCAGTATTTCAAGAAGTTGGTTGGATCAGAAGATATTTGGGAGGTTAGGGTTCAGGTTGGTAGCAATATTTATAGAATTCTTGGCTTTCTGGATGGTGCGAAGCTTGTTGTTCTGAATCATGCCTTTCAGAAGAAAACCCAGAAGGCTCCAATCAAGGAGATTCGGGTTGCTGAGAGTCGCAAACGCGGTTACCTCGCAAGGAAAAAATTATGAGTAATCTCAAGACGTACATCACAAAACGACGGGCCACCGACAAGGGCTTCGATGAGGGCTTTGAAGATGGTTACAAAGCTTTCAAGATCGGGGCTGTGCTCAAACAGGTACGCGAAGAATCTGGCCTTACCCAAGCGGAAATGGCGGAAAAACTTAATACCCAGAAATCAGCAATATCCAGGATTGAAAACCACGCCGAAGATATTCGATTATCTACCCTAGAGAAATTTGCATCTGTCTTAGGTCGGTCGCTTGAAGTATCAATCCGGTGACGAGGCCAGCTAACAGGGCATTAAACCAGACGCCCCAGTCGCTACGCGCCCCGGGTTCCCTCGCTGGCACTCGGCGCTGGTTAACTTAAACTTTAGGCATGGGAGATTTGACATGAAACGATTCCTTAGGACGTTGATCGCAGTCGTGATCGGCTATGCACTGATGGGCGGCCTCATTACGCTTGTGCAGGAAACTTAGTTCGGCGGCGTAGGTTGGAACGAGACGCCAATCGGCGAGTTGTCGGTCGCTGGATTCTTCACCTGCGTCGGATCTGCCATTGGCGCAGTCGCCGCGACCGTGATCGCTGCAAACGGTCGGATTCCGGCACTGCTCATGTCCGGCCTGGTTGTGATGGAAACCACTTGGTTGGTCACATCGGGACGCGTCGATGGTCCGCTGTGGTTTGATGTGCTGTTTGCGTCGTCTCTAATCCTAGCAATTCTGACTGGCACTGAACTTTTTTTGTGGTGGCGTCGTCGAAATGGCAACACAACAGGCATCAAGAATTAGCAGCGAACGTTTACGCGCTGCCGTGGATGAGTGGGCAGTGTCTAACAATTCATTCAAGCCGAAGCCACTTCGCGGCTTAATTCAGGCGTTATACGTCACACACAGTGCGGCTGCGAAAGGCTGCCCTTTTCAATCTCAACTCACGCGAGTGCGGGCGAGCCGCTCAATGGAGAGTTCAATGCCGCGAGTCATTCACTTTGAGATTCAGGCTACCGATCCTGATAGCTTGAGCCACTACTATTCTGAGCTGTTCGGCTGGAAGTTTTCCAGATGGGGGGACACGCCTTATTGGATTATCGAGACAGGACAAGTGGGAATGCCTAGTATCAACGGCGGTCTCTTGCAACGGAATGGCCCTCCTCCCTCCGATGGCCAGAGCGTGAATGCGTTCGTCTGCACGATAGAGGTCGATAATCTCGATCAGTACTTCACCCGCACACTGGCGTTGGGCGGCACCGCGGCTGTGCCGAAGATGCCCATTCCGGGCGTGGGATGGTTGGCATACGTCAAGGATCCGAATGGCAATATTCTTGGGCTCATGCAGACGGATGCTGCCGCCAGGTGACGCATGCCTCCGCGGGCAGCTTGGCTCGAACGTTTTGTGTGATTGATTGAGCTCGTAGCTGTATTTTAAATGCACACTTGGCAGTCTGGAACCGGGTGATGGCCACTGCTAAG
>JANOGQ010000049.1:0-2344 GCA_031406105.1 Lysobacterales bacterium
TGCGCGGCGTGATGATTGGCCTGGGCGTGGCACTGATCAATAGTTTTGACTGGGTCATTTACATTTTCGGAGCCTTCCTGATCTACACCGCCATCAAGATGATGTTGATTCGCCATGAAAACGTCGATCCTGCACATAACCCTCTGGTTATATTGGCACGGCGCTGGTTACCGGTTACTGACCGGTATCATGGCCAGCACTTTTTCGTGAGGGTCAATGGTGCGTTGATGGTCACTCCGCTGTTCCTGGCTTTATTGCTGGTTGAAAGCAGTGATGTGATGTTTGCAGTGGATTCCATTCCGGCCATATTTGCCGTGACGCGCGACCCCTTTATTGTTTTTACTTCGAATATTTTCGCCATTCTCGGGCTGCGTTCACTTTATTTTGTGTTGGCAGGTTATATGGCAAAGTTCCGTTATCTGAAGAATGCATTGGTTTTTGTGCTCGCCTATGTGGGCTTCAAGATGATTCTGAGCAATCACTACCACATTCCTGATGGTGCCTCGATGGGCATCATCGTGGGTATCCTGCTGATGGGTGTGCTGGCATCGATCAAAGGAGCGGCCAGCGATCCGGTGCCGCTGAGATCACCGCTGGACCAGGATCCCTGATGAGCTCAGCTGGCATCGCTGGGCTGCGTTTTTTTGCCGATCAGGCTGGCGACTTTGAAGAGTGGCAAACCGCTGCCGCAAAATGTGTGCGCGGCCGACCACTGCAACGCACCTGGAACCAGTTCACCAGCAGCGATGGGAAATTCTTCTGTGGCCATTGGCAAGCCGAGCCCGGTTGCTGGAATATTGCTTATACCGAAAATGAGTATTGCCACATACTCAGCGGCCGGTCGGTACTGCGCGATACTGCAGGCAAGGAGCGATTGCTGCAGCGCGATGACCAGTTTGTCATTCCGGCGGGCTTTGAGGGGCAGTGGGAGGTGCTGGAAACCACCCGCAAAATCTACGTGATCTACCAGGCTTGACCTGACCGTCCAGCTTGAATGACGCCCGCCAGGTGGTGGAAAATAAGTCGCTTGACCTTTCTTTAAATGTGAGAAACATCATGAGCAATGCACAATGGCAACAGCGCAAGCAAAATGTTTTTGCCCGCGGTATGGGCAACATGTTGCCGGTTTATGTCGCAAAGGCACTGAATGCTGAAATCTGGGATATCGAAGGCAAACGCTACATCGACTTTGCCGGCGGTATTGCGGTGGTGAATACCGGCCACAGTCATCCACGAATTGTGGCCGCCGTCAAAGCTCAGCTGGAAAACTTCAGCCATACCTGCATCATGATTACGCCCTACACCAATGCGGTGGAACTGGCTGAACGCCTGGTGGCAGCGGCGCCAATAACCGATGGCCGTGCAATTTTCGTATCCACCGGCGCTGAAGCCGTGGAGAACGCGGTCAAGATTGCCCGAGCATACACGGGCAGGCCTGGCATCATTGCCTTCGGTGGCGGCTTCCATGGCCGGACCAATTTATGCATGGGCCTGACCGGTAAAGTGGTGCCTTACAAGCGCGGCTTTGGTCCCTTCACTCCGGAAATCTACCATGTGCCTTTCCCGGCTGAGTACCTGGGGATCAGCGCCGAGCAATCCTTGCAGGCATTGAAGGAGCTGTTCAAAAACGATATCGAAGCCAGCCGCGTGGCCGCGATTATCATTGAACCGGTGCAGGGCGAAGGTGGCTTTTATGTGGTGCCCAAGGGTTTCATGGCCCAGTTGCGCGAAGTTTGTGACCAATACGGCATCGTCTTTATCTGCGACGAGATTCAGTCCGGCTTTGGCCGCACCGGAAAGATGTTTGCCTGTGAGCACGACCATGTGGAGCCGGACATCATCACCATGGCCAAAGGCATAGCAGGCGGCTTTCCCCTGGCTGCGGTGGTTGGCAAACGCGAAGTCATGGACGGCGCCGAGCCCGGTGGGCTGGGTGGTACCTATGCCGGTTCGCCGCTGGGATGTGCGGCCGGCCTTGCCGTGCTGGAAGTGATGGCGGATGAAAATCTGCTGGAGCGCTCCAGCGAAGTGGGTAAACAGATTGTTGCCGGATTGAAAGCGTTGCAGCAGAAGTACCCGGATCGAATCGGTGATATTCGTGGCCTTGGTGCTATGGTGGCCATGGAACTGGTGAAGAACGGCGATGCCAGCCAGCCGGATGCCGATCTGACCAAGGCGCTGACCCAGGAAGCCGCCAGGCGCGGCCTGCTATTGCTGTCCTGCGGGGTGCGCGGCAATGTGATCCGCATCCTGACGCCATTGACCATTCCTTACCAACATCTGGATGAAGGCCTGGCCTTGCTGGCGGACAGTTTCGCAGCCTGTGTCTGACTGGGTCGCCGCG
>JANOGQ010000069.1:0-10786 GCA_031406105.1 Lysobacterales bacterium
CGGGTAATTTCAAACCACTCGTCAACTGCCACATACTCAGCCAGGGACTGGCGCGCCATCAAGCGCAGCGGTATGCCAGCGGCATCGGCTTGCCACACGGAATACGGTCCGGCGTGCAGCGAGAAGGCATAAGTGGCAATAGGCGGCGTGGTCGCAAATTGCCATTGGGTCATGCCTCCGCTGGCAGAAGGTTCTGCAGTGCCGCTGGCGGTTGAAACCACTTTCCACCCTTCCGGCGCATCCACATTCAGGGTGAATTGCGCCTTGAGATTGGGCTGGTCAAAGGCTGGAAATACCCGGTTGGCGTAATACGGCCACAAATAAGTGTAGAGGTAGGTCCGGCCATCTTCGGGATCGGTAAAGCGATGCAGGCCGGTGCCGTTTTCGCTGTAGTTCTGCTTGAAACGGATGGTCAGCTCATTGGTTCCAGCCTGCAGCTTACTTCCTGGCAAAGTGAGGAAAAAGCCATTGTAGGGCAGCTCCACACTTTGGCCATTCAAGGTGCTCGTGAGCACCTGCCCGCCGCCGAAGTCCAGCGTCAGGTCGGCCCCATCGTCTGATGGCAATAGCTCAAACTGGATCATAACTGCGCCACTGAACTGCTCAGAGCCCTGGTCCAGGACGATATTGATCTGGTACTGGATATCGCCAAGCCGGGCTTTGCGGGCCTGGGCGGTGGCCATGTCCAGCGAATCGATTGCGGACCGGGCGGCGGCAAGCTCAACCTTGTCCGCGGTGCTAACTGGGTTTTCACTGCGCTGGCACGCAGCCAGCAAGCAAGTAATCAGGAGCGTTGCAGGGACCAGCCGCGCGAGGCGCGTGATTCGCGGGGGAAGTTTGGGCATGAGTGGCAGTTTCCTGAAGGTGTGCAATCCAGTTTACATCAGGATGTTTGGTTGGCAGCAATCCTGTTACCTGAACCCGCACAGGAGTCTGTGATGATGGTCGAAACTGGAATTCTCAAACTGGGCAAGCCAGCGTTTGTTGCTCACATAGGCGATGGGAAGTCATTGAGCCAGTTTGGTCAAAGGTTTATTGTAGTCCGCCTACACACTCTGAGTTCTGGTTAAATCAGAGCTCCAATGCTCGGGAGATAGTCTTGAAAAACCAATTTCTGATCTTTGCGTTTGCCGTGCTTCTTGCGTTGTCGGGTTTCACCTCGCCCGCGCTGGCAGAGGAAACCAGCCCTGGCCTGCCTGCGCCCGACCAGGCAACCGCCGAGAGTGTGCATTCCGTAAAGCCGAATTACTCGCCTTATGCCGGGCGCAACTATCCGACGCGGCCGTTTTTTGGCGACACCCACCTGCATACCGCGTACTCGATGGACGCCGGCGCTTTTGGCGCCCGCCTCGGGCCGCGCGACGCCTACCGCTTCGCCCGCGGTAACGAAGTCAGCTCCAACAGCGGTCAAGCCGTCAAGCTGTCGCGGCCACTGGACTTCCTGGTGGTGGCTGATCATTCCGACGGCATGGGCTTTTTCCCGCTGATCCTTAGCGGCGACCCTGCCATCATGGCCGATCCGCAGGGCCGCAAGTGGAACGAGATGATCCTTTCCGGCCAGGGCGCGGAGGCCGCCATCGACATCATTCAGAGCTTCGGTAAAGGTACTATTTCAAAAGCCATTATGCCGGTGCCCGGAACCACGGCATACCGCAATGCCTGGCAGGAGACCATTGCAGCAGCCGAGGAAGCCAATGAGCCCGGCCGCTTCACGGCCTTCATCGGCTTTGAGTGGACCTCGAACACCGGCGGTAACAACCTGCACCGCAACGTGGTCTTCCGCGACGACGCCAACCGCGCCAGCCAGGTCGAGCCTTACACCACGATGAGGCCGCTCGGTAGCGATAATCCCACGGACCTGTGGAAGTGGATGTCGGCTTACGAGGACAGCACCAGCGGCAATGTGCTGGCCATTGCCCATAATGGCAACCTGTCCAATGGCCGCATGTTTCCCACGGTGGAGGATTTTGGCAAGAAAATCGATCGTGGCTATGCCGAGGAGCGGATGAAGTGGGAGCGGCTCTACGAAGTTACCCAGACCAAAGGTACTGGTGAGGCACACCCATTTCTCTCGCCCAACGACGAATTCGCCAACTTCGAAATCTGGGACAAGGGCAACCTTGACGGCAGCGTTGCCAAGACCAAGGACATGCTCGAATTCGAGTATGCCCGCTCGGCTTTCCAAAGTGGTCTGGTTCTGGAGCAGAAGCTGGGCGTCAATCCCTACAAGTTCGGCCTGATAGGCAGCAGCGATGCCCACACCGGGCTGGCGGCCATGGAAGAGGAGAACTTCTTCGGCAAAACCGCGCCGCAGGAGCCCGGCCCGGAACGCACGCAAAAGGCTTTTTTTAACAATCCTGCCAGCGGCGTGAAAATCATGGACTGGGAAGTGTCCGCCGCGGGCTATGCTGCGGTATGGGCCGCCGACAACACGCGTGAGGCCCTGTTTGACGCCATGTCCCGGCGCGAGACTTACGCCACCACCGGCCCGCGCATGATCGTGCGCTTCTTTGGTGGTTGGGAGTTCGAGTCGGCCGACGCAAGCAACCGCTTGCCGGCGCAGATCGGCTATAGCAAGGGCGTACCCATGGGCGGCGACCTGAGCAATGCGCCGCAAGGCAAGGCACCGCGCTTCCTGGTGGCCGCTCTCAAGGATCCCATCGGCGCCAACCTCGACCGCATCCAGATAGTCAAGGGTTGGGTCGACAGCAAAGGCCAGGTGCAGGAAAAAGTGTACGACGTGGCCTGGGGTGACGCCGACCGGCGTAGTCCAGGCAGCGACGGCAAGCTGCCAGCCGTGGGCAACACCGTTGATCTCGAGAACGCCAGTTGGACCAACACCATCGGTGACTCCGAATTGATCACGGTGTGGCAGGATCCTGATTTCGATCCCGCGCTGCCCGCCTTCTACTACGCCAGAGTGCTGGAAATCCCAACGCCGCGCTGGACCTCTTACGATGTCAAGAGATTCGGCGTGGAGCTTTTGCCGGGCACCACGATGATTCTCCAGGAGCGGGCCTACACTTCACCGATCTGGTATACACCCTCCCACAGAGACTGATTAGGAAAGCCTTTCGTGATGAGTACTATTGGCCCCCGTATCAAACACGAACTCAAAGAGGCGATCCCGCCCTTTCTCTTCTTCTTTGTGGCATTCCACTTGTTGGCAATGCTGCGGGCCTTGATGCAACAGGAGTATGGCATACAGGCTGGGACAGTTATGAACGCCACCATTGGCGCGCTGATCGTGGCGAAAGTGGTTTTGTTAGCCGACTTATTGCCGATTGTGAACCGCTTCCCGGATAAGCCGCTGATCTACAACATCGTTTGGAAGACGCTGATTTATCAGGCGGCGGCCATTGTAGTCGCCTATCTCGAACGCCTTTGGGACGCTTACGGGGAAACCGCCAGTTTCGCTGCCGCTAACGCGCATATGGTGGAAGCAGTCGTGTGGCCACATTTCTGGGCGGTGCAGATTCTAATGCTGGTGCTGTTCCTGCAGTACACCACTTTGCGGGAATTCGGCCGCGCAGTGGGCGGAAAGAAACTGAAGACCATGTTCCTGGGGCCACTACCTGGCTAAGAAATGATGGGGTCGAAATAATGGGGTCGGAGTAAATTTTCCCTGCCTGCCAGCAGCCTGCAACTCAGGTGCCAGGAAAATTTACTCCGACCCCATTATTTGGTCGTGCCCCACTTATTTTGAGAAGCCGGCCTTTCCCCGTCGCCACCCTGTCGGCGTGGTGCCGGTCCAGCGGGTGAAGGCGCGGATGAAGGCGCTGGAACTGGCATAAGCCATGCTGTCCGCAATCTGCGCCACGCTCATGTTGGTGGCTTCGAGCAACTGCAGGCTGGTGTACTGGCGAACCTTGTCGAGTTCCTGGCGGTAAGTGGTTCCTGCGGCACGCAGCCTGCGGTGCAGTGTGCGCTCGTGCAAGCCCAGGCTGCTGGCTATCGCGTGCGCTGACCATTGTCGTCTTAGCAGACCGCTGCGCAACTGCGCTGACAGGGACTCGGCGAAATCGAGCTGTTGCAAGCTATGCAGACTGCTGGCGGTTTTTTCCAGATGATCGAACAGCAGCGCGTCAGCGGAAGCCACGGGCTGCTGCAGGCAACGGCTGGGGAAAGCGAGGGCTGATAGTTCTGAGTCGAACTGCAGCGGCGCACGAAAGTGGCGCCGATAGGGCTCCGTGTCACTTGGCTTGTGGCGCGACAGCATGACCAGGGTAGGGCGCCAGCTATTGCCGCAGAGCGCGCGCATCATATTGCAGGCGACTGCGTTTGTCATATCGTAAACCTGCTCAATGGCGGCCGCGCCAGAGGCGTGAACGGTGTAACCCAGCAAGGTCATCCCGGGCGATTTGATCAAGGTTGGCGTTCCACCCTCGTCGTGCAAATTGAGATGCTCGACCAGGGAATCAAGCGCTGTCTCAACCGTTGGTGCCGCTCGCATCAGAAAGCCAGCAAGACCGAGATGCGATGCTGATGCGGATTGTCCGATTAACAAGCCGAAGTACTCGCAAGCTGTCGCTTCTACGCAAGCGGCAATCAGTTGGCTGACTTGCAGGTAGGGCAGTTTGAGGTCGGGATCGTCGAACTGCTCCAAGCTTAAACCCACGCGGCGGAACACCGGCTCGGGATCGCAGCCCAGCGAGCGCAGGATTGAAGCGACGTTGACGAACGGCCCCACCCGGAGAAGGTGTGCAGCCATCTTGTGGCGGGTGTCCGAGCTCATGACATCAACTGCACCGGACAAAGAGGAAATAGGGGTCATGCCAATTATTGTAGATGAATTGTCCTGAAATGGTAATTCAAAAAGATTCTTTTGCAGTAACCTAAAATGCGGATTTTTTGGTTGTGCCCAACATCTTTGAAGCGGGCCGAACTGATGAAAAAGATCAGGTTTGACGGTAGCCAGTCCAGGGTGTTTTCCACAGATACTAACAGCCATGTCAGCATCAACATCACGACAACCATGGTATAAACTTCCAGTGAAAGACGACTCTTACGGTTCCAGGGTCAAATTCCACCGACAAACGAAAGTCTGACGGTGTTAGGCATGGTGCATTCGAAAACCATCAGGATAGATTGAAACCATGAAACCTCCGAGCAACCTGAATCAGCAAACCACCCGTGCACGATTTTATGGCTTGCGATCGTCAGTTTCCCTGGCCGTTGCACTCGCGATGCTGGTCAGTTCGGGCCAGGCCCTGGCTGACGATTCGGGTTCCTGGCAGTGGCGCGCCACCATTTATGCCTGGTTGCCGACTCTCGAAGGCAGCTCCCAGCTCCCCAGTGGCTCCGGTGGGCCTACGATTGAGGTTAACCCGGACGATCTGCTGAGCAATCTGGATTTCACCTTCATGGGCGCGCTAAAAGTCAAAAAAGATTCCTGGGGTATGTTCACCGACATCATTTATCTGGACGAAGGCGCAACCAAAACCGGTTCGCGTGACTTTACGATTGGCCAAATAGAGTTGCCGGCAGGGGTTAATCTTGACTCTGTCTATGACCTCAAGTCCTGGGTCTGGACCCTGGCTGGAACCTACAGCCTGAGCGATAGCTCCAGTAATTCGGTTGACCTGCTGTTTGGCGCTCGCTTGCTCGACATCAGTCAGGAGCTCGACTGGACTATCAACGGAGATCTCGCAGGCCTGGGACTGCCGGGGCGCAGCGGCAGCGTTTCAGCATCGGAAGCAAACTGGGATGCGGTCATCGGTATTAACGGGCACACTGCTCTGGGCACCGACGGGCCCTGGTTTATTCCCTTTCACGCCGACATGGGCGCCGGAGATTCGGATTTCACCTGGCAGGCCATGGCGGGAATCGGTTACCAGTTCAACTGGGGAGCAGTGGTGCTGAACTACCGTTACCTCGATTACGATCTGGACTCCGATGCCTCCGTTACCGATCTGACTTTCGGTGGGGTCATGCTCGGAGCATCCTTCAGTTGGTAGGCTAAAATAGAAAAAGTGTGGGAGCAGCAACTGATGTCAGTTGATCGTTTATTGTTATGCGCTGTGTTTACCCTGCTGCTCGCCAGCTGCGCCAGCCGACCCATCAATCCGCCACTGACGCAGGTCGACAAGTCCAGCGGCTATCGCGGCAATCTGATCCTGCCCAAGCGCCCGAACAACGAGCCCACCACCTTGCTGATCCTGGCTTTCTCGGGTGGTGGTACTCGGGCGGCCGCGCTCAGTTATGGAGTGCTGGAAGAACTGCGCCGCACCGAGTTCGTAACCGCTGGCGGCCAATCGCGCAGGTTGCTCGACGAGGTGGACCTGGTTTCCGGCGTTTCCGGCGGCAGCTTTACGGCCCTGTCTTATTCACTTTACGGCGATCGCCTGTTTGATGAGTACGAACAGCGATTTCTCAAGCGCGATGTGCAAGGCGAGCTGGCAAAGCGCAGTCTTTTCTATCCCAGCAACTGGTTCAAGTTGATGGGCGGCAACTACGGCCGCTCTGAAATTGCCGCCGATTATTACGATGAAATCCTGTTCGAGGGGGCGACCTTTAACGATCTGATGGATAAGCAGGGCCCCCTGGCCATCGCCACCGGTACCGACATAACTACCGGTTCACGCTTCTCGTTTTACCAGGACGATTTCGATCTGATTTGCTCCGACCTGGGGCCCGTGCACCTGGCCCGGGCCGCCGCAACCTCTTCCGCGGTTCCCGTCGTGCTGTCACCGGTCACTTTGAATAACTATGGCGGCAGCTGCAATTACAAATATCCGATCTGGGTGGATGATCTCCTCGCTATTGAACCGAGCAAGCGGCCGGCCGGTCGCGTGCTGGAGCGCTACAGGCAGATGACCGAATTCCATGACGGAGCAAACCGGCCCTACATTCACCTGGTGGATGGTGGCGTTTCCGACAATATTGGCGCACGTGGAGTTCTCGATGGACTTGAGGAGTTCTTCATCAGCCGGGAGTTTGCCGAAGAGAAGGGCTTCGGCGCCATTCGGCGAATCATTTTCATTGTGGTCAATGCGCGCTCGTCACAAACCAGAGACTGGCAGAAAGACGAATCTCCCCCCAGCAGCATCAAGCAACTCTCGCAATCGACCGGAGTGCCTATCGAGCGTTATTCCTTCGAGACCGTCGAATTGATGAAGGACCGCGCTGCGGTAGCTGACTGGCGGCGCCGCTTGTTCGTTGCCGAAGCGCAACTAGCTGGTATGAGCAAGGAAGAAGCCGAGGCACGCTTTCCGAAAATCGATGTCCACGTGATGGACGTGAATTTCGAAAACCTGGACGACCCTGAAGAGCGCTCGTTTTTCATGAACCTGCCCACCAGCTTCGTACTCAAGGACGACGAAGTCGACCGCTTGCGCGAAGTGGGTGGTCGGCTGTTGCGCCAGTCGCCGACCTTTCAGGAGCTGCTCGGTCAATTGTACGCAGTCGAGCAACCCTGAGGCGACCTGGTGCAGTCGCCCAGTCGGTTAGATTTCGATCCGCCGGACGATGACCTGTCTATGGGATGTCGGAATTTATCATTTGGCCCCCGGCGGGCCGCAGTATAGTAGTTTGGTAATACAGCATTTTGCGCTCACAACGCAGATTACCCAGCCGGGCAGACACTGCCCTCCACGAAAATGGTGACTTCAATGCATAGCAGAAAACATTCCTTACTCAGCTCTGTCAGGCCCATACTCCTGGCAGGCCTGCTGGCCGGCCCTGCGGCAACCGCACTCGCAAGTGAAGCGATGCTCGATCCGGCCGCTGTGCAACGCCTGCAGGAGTCGATGTCCTATCTTGGCGGCTTGCAGCAGTTCGGCCTGGTGACCGAAACTTCGATCGAGGTGGTGCTGGAAACGGGGCAAAAGCTGCAGTTCGATAATGCAGTCAATGTGCAGGTCAAACGCCCGGACAAGCTGTTGGCGGTGCGCAAGGGCGAACTGGTCAACCAGAGGTTCTATTACGATGGTAAAACGCTGACGCTGCAGAATCCGGACAGCGGAGTCTTCGCGACGCTCGATGCGCCCCCCACCCTGGAAGCCATGCTGGATTTTGCCCGCGAGTCACTGGACATCGTGGCGCCTGCGGGTGACTTCATCTACAGCAATGCCTTCGAAATCCTTATGGACGGCGCACAGTCCGCGTTCCAGGTCGGGCCGGCCGAGGTGGGTGGAGTGTTGTGCGACCACCTGGCGTTCCGTGCGGATCACATTGACTGGCAAATCTGGATCGAACAGGGAGCACGGCCGCTGCCCCGCAAAATTGTGCTTACCTCGCCGGACGTGCTCAATGCACCGCAATTCACGGTGCTGATCAGGGAATGGGACCTGCAGCCGAATCTCACTGATGAAACGTTCCGGTTCACACCCCCTGAAGGCGCGATGGCAATCGACTTCATCACACTCGACGGAGATGGAAAATGAACGAACCAAGGAGCAGAAACATGATGAAAACTCTTCGCAAGCACCTGGTTTTATTTTTGGCGCTGTTAGCCTTGTGGCTGGTGGACTTATCTCCCATGGCACCGCTGGGCGTGCTTATCGTAAGTGAAGCAAAAGCCGTTGTCGGCGCGCCACTAACGCCCGTTTCGGTAGCCGGCGTGGCCCGCCGCACTACCCGTAGGGCAGTGGTTGCAACGAGTTCCACCACCGCGGCGCAGCAGGCTGCTGCTCCAGCCCCAGCGCCAGCCCCCGCACCGGCCCCAGCCCCCGCAGCAGTTCCCGCGAGCGTCCTGCCGGCTGGCACCATCGTCACGGCATTGCCGTCCGGCTGCGTTTCCACCGTGGTAGATGGCGTCAGCCTCTTCAATTGTGGCAACACCTTTTATCAGCCGATGTTTCAGAGCAACAACCTGGTCTATATCGTCAAGTAAGCCTCTGGCGCGCTTCGCGATCAGAGAGCACAGCCAATCAGGAGATATTTTGAGATGAAAACAAATTCCGTGACCCGCAGCAGTGACCGGAAGACCCGATTCCAAGCCGGCCTGCTGCTGGCCTTATGGTTTGGGGCCAGTCTGACGGCTCAGGCGCAGGAGAATGAAGCGCTGCGCATTCTCAAGTCCATGACTGATTATATGCAAGCGCAGACGAACATCGAATTCAGTTTCGACAGCGATATCGAAGTCATCACTCCGGAGCTGGAGAAAATCCAGTTCACCAATTCAGGCGAAGCCTTATTGAGCCGCCCGGACAAACTGCGCGCGCGCCGGGTGGGGGGCTACTCTGACGTTGCCCTGTATTTCGACGGGCAAACTGCCCGCGTGTTCAGCGCAAACCAGAATGCGTACGCTGAAATCCCCGCTGCGGGAACAGTGGATCAACTGATTCACGCGCTGCGGGCGGGGCATGGCGTGGCCATGCCAGGCGCCGATTTCCTGCTGTCGAATGTGTACGAAGTGCTGGCGCACGATGTGCTCGAAGCCAAGTACATGGGCCGCGGTGTTATCGATGGCAAGGAATGCGAACACCTTGCCTTCCGCAATTTCGAAACCGACTGGCAGTTATGGGTGCAAGTGGGCGAGGCAGCGATCCCCTGCAAACTGGTGATTACCAGCAAGACCATCAACAGCGCGCCGCAGTACTCCTTGCACATCAAGAGCTGGAAGACCGGCGTGACGCCGGACAGCGGCGCCTTTTCATTCACCCCGCCGGCCGATGCGCGTCAATTGGACCCGAACGCGCTGATTGATCTGGACGAATTACCGCCGGATGTGCCCCCAGGAGACAAACCGTGAGCCAAACCATGAGCCAAACCGTGAGCAAAACCATGAGCAAAAATATGAGCATTGGGAAAATTCGTAAGTATGCCTTCCTGACCCTCGCTGCAGCCACCACCTGGCTGGCCAACGGCGAGATTTCGCCGGCTCCAGATGCCGGGCTGATCGCTGCCGCGCAGGCCGTAGTCGGCGCGCCCGCGACCCCGGTCAGTTACGCCGGCGTAGCCCGCCGCTCCACTGTTGGAGCCGGCGCACCGGGAGTTGGCGTTACACCCGGAGTGGGTGTCGGTGCACCCGGAGTGGGCGTTACGCCTGGAGTGGGTGTTGGAGCGCCCGGTGTGGGTGTTGCGCCCGCAGCAGGAGTGGGAACTCCGGCCAATCGGGGTGGGCCGGTCAACCGCGTCGGGCGGCACTGAGAACCAGCAGCATCGCCAGCAGGAATACGATCAGCCGGTCAGGTCGTCCCGGTAGTTAAAATTAAGGAGTCAGACGTGAAAATCCGCATGGTGCTGTTGTTGGCTGGGCTCATTCAGCCGCTCCGCTGCCGCTGATCGCCGATGAATTCTTGAGCCAGGCCGAACTGCTGAAAGCCGATACCCAGTTCGGCGCTGACCTGGCCTATTTTGCCAAAGATATTCTGAATCGGCTCTCGTCCTATCAGAACATCATGGTCGACGAGCCGGTGATCTTCATTGCGGAGGACTCGCCCTACACCGGCTTCAAGGCCTCGGATCTGGCGGCAATTTCGGACCTGATGCGACAATCGTTCACGCAGGGGCTGCAGGAGGAGCAAATGCAATCCGGTAACCTTAAGGTGGTAGACCAGGCCGGCCCAGACACACTCTACCTGCGTATCGGCATCCAGAATGTCTACATCCGCAAGAACAAGCTCGGCCTTCTTGACTACATGCCGGTGGGTGCGGTGGTACACGGGGTAGTCAGCGCGGCCAGCGAGGCAGTGGACAAATCGACGTTGATTGAAATGGAAGTTCAGATCGAACTGCTGGATAGCCAGTCAAGCGAGGTCCTGGCGGCCTTCTCGGTAAACCTGGGTGAGCGGGCGAATAAAAACGCCAGGACCGAGGAAATTGCGGCTGGTTGGGAGGCCAC
>JANOGQ010000132.1:0-1561 GCA_031406105.1 Lysobacterales bacterium
GACCCTGCCGCAGTGAAGATTGCGCAGCGGACATTTCAGGGAGCAGGAGTCGCCATCGATTGAAAATCGATGCCCGGCGATCGCGCGGGGCATGCGAGGGCAATGTTCAATGACATTTTCAGGGATTCATGCACCACTTAAAGCAGCCCTGATTAATTCATCCCTGAATTATCAGAGCGCGCCCAATGAAAGCAGATTGGAAAAAGTGTCATTTCTGTTTGGCCTCATTTTCAATGATTTACAATCATCGAAAATGGCGGCACCCGGCTCAGGCCGGCTTCTCGGCCGGTTACCGGCCTCACCTTCTGCTTATGCCGCAGAAACTCTGAATAAATCAGAGTTTCCTTAAACCAAAATGGAGGTCTCATTCTGATGAGCGAACTGGACCAGCAAACCCAAACCGAGCTTGAAGCAGCGGCATTTCGCACGCTGGTTGGGCATCTCAAGAAACGCAGCGACGTGCAGAATATCGAGCTGATGAACCTGGCCGGTTTCTGCCGCAATTGCCTGAGCAAGTGGTATGTCGCAGCGGCAGAGCAGCGTGGCCTGGAGGTATCCATGGATGAAGCCCGCCAGCAGGTGTACGGCATGAGCTACGAGCAGTGGAAGGCGGCTTACCAGAAAGATGCAACGGCCGGACAGTTGGCAGCGTTCAAGCAAGTGATGGCTGATCCGGAGTTGACCAGCTGACAGGTTAACAACGCGTATTCGCGGCCCAGGCCGCTACGTAGCCTGCACCAGGCACTTATTCCTCCGGTGGCGCAAAGCCCCTGTCACGCAACAGCGCATCGATGGTGGCGTCTCGTCCGCGGAACAGCCTGTAGGCTTCTGCCGGGTCCATGGCATTGCGCACGGCGAACAGGTAGTTCACGAGTTTTGCGGCCACTTCCTCGTCGTAAAAACCACCCGGAGCTTCCATAAAAGCTTCAGACGCATCGGCCGCCAAAACATCAGCCCAAAGATATCCATAGTATCCCGCCGCATAACTTTCACCCGAGAATATGTGCGAGAAATGTGAGCTACGATGCCGCATCACCACTTCTTCGGGCAGGTTCAGTGCCGCCAGCGTATCGCGTTCAAATGCCTGAGCGTCCAGTTCGGTGGGATCAGTGGTGTGATACTTCATATCCATCAGGGCTGAGGCCAGGTATTCAGTGGTATCGAAGCCCTGGTTAAAATTGTTGGCGCGCTCAATTTTGGCCACCAGTTCAGCTGGTATAGGCTCACCCGTCTGGTAATGCACCAGGAATTGATCGATCACTTTGTCGGTGGTGATCCAGCGTTCCAGCAACTGCGACTGGAACTCAGTGTAATCGCGCACGCCGTAGTTCAAAGAGGGATAAGCCACGTTGGCGGACAGCGCATGCAAAGCATGGCCGAATTCATGGAAGTAAGTGCGCGCATCATCCCAGGAAATCAGCACCGGCTCGCCGGGCGCCCCTTTGCTGAAATTCGAATTATTGGATGACAGCACCGTGCGCAATGCCAAGGACCCGGCAGAAGCCTACAGGCTGTTCCGCGGACGAGACGCCACCATCGATGCGCTGTTGCGTGACAGGGG
>JANOGQ010000156.1:0-2322 GCA_031406105.1 Lysobacterales bacterium
TTCGATAACCTCCTGGTAAACCGGCGCCTCAACATACAGACGTGATCCGGCAACACAGACCTGACCCGCGTTGGAGAATATGGCCTCAGCAGCTCCAACAATGGCTTGTTCAAGATTGGCATCGCGCAGGATGATGACTGGAGATTTACCACCCAGCTCCAGCGTCAGTTTCTTCATATCCTGCAGCGCCACATTACCTATGGTCTTGCCTGTAGCAGTAGAACCGGTAAACGAAATTTTGGAAATTGCAGGATGACTGACCATCGCCGCTCCTACTTCCTTTCCGGAACCGGTCACCAGATTAACGACTCCGTCAGGAATGCCCGCTTCGGTCATCAACTCAGCCAGGCGTAAACTTGACAGCGGTGTTTTCTCATCGGGTTTGATCACGCAACAGCAGCCCGCCGCCAGTGCGGGTGCCAGTTTCCAGGAAGCCTGGACCAGCGGGCCGTTGGAAGGCACGATCAGACCGACCACGCCAATGGGTTCGCGCTGCGTGTATACGTGAAACCCACCCACAGGCGCCAGCGACATCTGCTTGGTACTACCCTCGATCTTGGTACACCAGCCCGCATGGTAGCGAAAACATTCTGCAGCAAAGGGCACTTCGGCTGCTCGTGCTGAACGATACAATTTGCCCGCATCCAGCATTTCCAGCTCGGCCAGCTCGTCTGCATGAGCCTCCATCAATTCAGCAACCCGCAACAGGATGCGGCTTTTTTCTGCGGGTGGTTTCAGCCGCCAACGGCCGTCATCAAAGGCACGGCGGGCCGACTGGGCCGCGCGATCCACATCGGCGGCATTGCCATAACGAATTTCACACAAGGTTTTGCCGCTGGAAGGATTGATGATGGCGGAAAGCTGGGCTGATGAGCCCGGCAATGCCTTTCCATCCAGGTGAATGCCGTTATGCCTCCACAGGAAATCCCCTACCACGCTACTCATGACGTAGTTCATCCAGTAGCCTCCTTAATTTTTCTGGCCACGATCAGGCTTGAAGATAGCGGGCCAGTGCAGCAAGAACTGCTTCGTTCTCGCTGTCTGTTCCAATAGTGATACGCAACAACCTTTCGCTATTGCCCGGTCGGGGGATGATGCCGTTCTGCTCCAGAAATGCGGCCGCGGCCACTGCGGTTTTGCCATTCAGCCGGCCGAAATCCAGCAAATAGAAATTGGTTACGCTCGGAACCACGTACAACCCCAGGCTCGCCAATTCTTCCCGCATGCGGCGCTGCCAGATTGAATTGTGCTGGCGGCTGCGCGCGATATGCTCTTGGTCGGTGATTGCAGCAGTAGCAGCTGCCAGAGCCGGTCCGCTGGCATTGAAAGGTGTGCGCAAACGGTTAATGACCTCAATGATGGCTGCCGGGCCATAAGCCCAGCCTATCCGCAATCCTGCCAGGCCATGAATTTTGGAAAATGTTCGGGTCATGACCACATTCTGCCGGGATTCAACGAAGGCTATGCCGTCTGCATAATCCAGGTCTTCAACATACTCGGCATAGGCCCCGTCCAGAATGATCAACACGTCCTGTGGCACATGGTCGATCAGGCGCTGAATCTCCGCGCGGGGCAACCAGGTGCCTGTCGGATTATTCGGATTCGCCACTGCAATCAGTCGCGTTTTCTCAGTGATGCGCGCCAGGAGGGCATCCACATCAACAGTGAAATCCAGCTCTGGCGCCAACACGATGTTCGCACCCTGACCCTTACCGTAAATGGAGCACATGACGAAGTGGTTTTCGGGCAACAGCAACTCGTCACCTGCACCCACATAACAACGGATCAACAGTCCGATGACTTCCTCCGACCCATTGCCGCAAATGATGCAGCCCGCATCAATATTGTAGGTCTGAGCTATCGCCTGACGAAGAGCTGTCTGAGATCCATCCGGATAACGGTGTATGGTGCTGGAAGCCGCATGATAGGCATCCAGAGCCAACTGCCCCGGCCCGAAACAACTCTCGTTACTCGACAATTTGATGATATCGCTGCAACCCGGAATTGAACTCTTGCCCTGCTTGTATTGTGCAAGGGTATCCATACAGGCCAAAGGACGAGGCGCCGCTGCATTGCGACTTGCGAGCAGGTTATCGTTCAGGGCTTTTTGAGACATTTTCCTTTTTCTCATGACCTTTGCCACCGCAATGCCGGCAGGCTGCAAAATTTGTTTAAGTATAAACAGAATTATCAATGCAGGCCACAATAACTGGCCTTGCGGAGTTTTCCTGGGTCTTCTCTGTAGCCTGTGTAATGGGCATTCCCGATAGTGGATTTCTCATTTGTTCATATATAAACTGGTTTGCCCCGATTCACGAATTT
>JANOGQ010000188.1:0-3264 GCA_031406105.1 Lysobacterales bacterium
GCCCAGGATGCCCCAGAACAACACACGATGCTGCAATTCCAGCGGTACGCGGAAATAGGAAAAAATCATGGCAATAACGAAAATGTTATCTACCGAGAGTGATTTCTCCAGCAGATAGCCCATCAGGTACTGCGATGCGGCTTCACTTCCGGTCAGGTGCTCAGTGGCCAGGCTGGCCCATTCGTAATTGTTTTCATAAAGCAGATAGACAACGCCATTGAAGGCCAGCGCCATGCTGACCCAAACCAGGGTCCAGACCATGGCATCGCGCACTGTCGGCGCGGCAGGTTTGCTATGAAACACTCCCAGATCGAGGGCGACCATCGTAAACACGAAAACGAGGAATGCCAACCAGATGCTTATTGTCATTATTGAATTTATTCAGAGGTATCAGATGGGTATCGCTCATAGCATGGCAGCTTTACAGCATAAAATCATCCGGAATCCAACTCTTGCTGCTGTTGAACCTGAGATAGAATGCTTTAAGTCGCAAACCACCATCCACACTCTGAATTAGCAGGTACTCCATGCGTAATATCCAGATGGCCCTCGGTAGATTCAGCCATTGCAGTCTGCCGATTCTGTTATTGCTGCTGGCCTTGTCCAGTCTGCAAAGCAGCTTTGCACAGGAATCCGCCGACGCGGGACCGGCGGCTGACTATGAAAGCACGGCAACCGTTACCGTCGATGGTATTCCTTTGTTTCCGCTGCGCGGCGTTTCGGCATTTCCTGCCCATGAGCGGGTCGCCGCAGTTCGCGACAGGATTGTGGAATTTGCTGCTGATGGTTCCCGTTCCTTAGATGAATTGCAGATCGAACATTCAGACCAAGCCGACATCATCAAGGCTGGGCAGGTCGCTATCGTTAATATTTTTAATGTTGATGCGGAACTTGAAGGTATTTCGCGGCAGATTCTTGCCAGCATTTATCGCGAGCAGATAAAGCATGCGATTACCCGATATCGACATGACCGCACAGCTGAAGTGTTGTGGAAAAACGCAGCCTATGCGGCTGCGGTCACCCTGGTGTGTGGCTTGCTGCTGTGGGTGCTAGTCCGCCTATTCCGCTGGCTGGAAGTTTTTGCCAGCCGCCATGTACAGCGCAACATCGACGAACTCGCCAATAAATCACATAATTTTTTCAGTGGTGCCCAAGTGTGGGGGCTTTTTGCCTCGCTGTTACGCCTGCTGCGATTACTGGCCATCATCCTGCTGGTGTATTTTCTACTCAATACGGTGCTGGGCCTGTTTCCCTGGACCCGCGCGGCTGCCATCGCTCTGTTTGCTTTGGTGTTGGACCCGATTAAAAGCATTGCTCACGGTTTTGCCAACGCTATTCCAGATCTGGCTTTCCTGCTCGTCCTGTTTTTGCTGGTGCGCTACATACTCAAGATCATCCACGTGTTTTTCAAACGGATTGAGGCCGGTGTCGTCAAGTTGGAAAATTTTGACCCCGATTGGGCCATGACCACCTTCAAGATCCTGCGCATACTGATCATTGCTTTCGCAATGGTGGTTGCCTATCCCTATATTCCGGGCTCGGACTCACTGGCCTTCAAAGGCATCTCGGTGTTCCTGGGGGTGATCCTTTCTTTGGGTTCATCCTCCATTATTGCCGGCATGTTTGCGGGCCTGATGATGACGTATCGTGGTGCTTTCAAGGAAGGTGATCGGGTAAAAATTGGTGACATCGTGGGTGTTGTTATCGATATGCGTATGATGGTCACACGTTTACGCACGGCCAAGAATGAGATCGTAGTTATACCCAACTCCAATATTCTCAGCACCGAAGTGATCAACTACTCATCCATGGCCCGCGAAGGCAAGCTGATCCTGCACAGCATCGTGAGCATTGGCTATGACACGCCCTGGCGCCAGGTAGAAGCCCTGTTGTTACTGGCAGCAGAACGCACCGAAGGCCTGCTGAAAGTTCCGCCACCTTTTGTGTTGCAGCGGCAATTGGGTGATTTTTCGGTCAACTATGAAATCAATGCCTACTGCAATGATGAAACGAAAATGTTGAGCCTTTACTCACAACTGCATGCCCATATCCAGGACCTGTTCAATGAGTTTGGCGTGCAGATCATGTCGCCCTCTTACGAGGCAGATCCGCAATCGGCCAAGATAGTGCCCAAAGATCAATGGTTCGCAGCTCCGGCCAAAAATCCTCAGTAGTCGTGCCTGTAGCTAATCTCCGGGCGGCTGAGCCAGCGGATCGATGAACTGCACCACCTGCTCGCTGTAAAAACCGTTAAAGCGGGTTCGACCAGCCAGGCTGTAGGCGCCAATGCGGCCGAATTCCAGCACATCACCTTCACTGATGTCTTCGGGCAACTCCACCCGGCCAGGCAAGATATCGGTGGAATCACAGGTGGGCCCGTAGAGCAGGAAGGACTTCATCTGGCCGGTGTGCGCCTGGCCATTGCGGAAACAACGCACGGGAAAGCGCTTGTGGCCTTTGAAGCGCAGCTCCCAGAATATGCCGTACATGCCATCATTCAGGAACAGCCGATCGTCCTTGCGCAGCAACACACTGACCACGGCTGACAAGCCAGGGCCCGCCAGCGCCCGGCCCGGCTCAGCCATCAACTCACCCTGCTCTGCCATTGGCAGGCTCATCATCGCAGCGCGAACCGTTGCATGATATTCAGCCAGTGGTGGCACCTCGAATCCCGGGTAAGGCAGGGGAAAGCCACCGCCGATATCAATCAGCCGGACTTTGAAATCCAGCGACTGCAGCACCGATTGCGCCACGCTGATGGAATGTTGATAGGCAGCAGTGCTGGTTACCGATGAGCCCACATTGAAGGCCAGCGCAGGCTCGGAATCCCGTCGCAAAAGCTCTTTCAAAAGCCCCGGCACATCGGCAGGCGGTGCGCCGAATCGTTCCGACAAATTCTGCATGGCAGACTCATGTTGTACTGCCATGCGCACGAAAACCACAACCTTGGTGAGATCGATCTCTGCCGCCAGTAACTCAATGCCGCGCGCATGATCGACCATGAAATGCCGCACATCAAGGCGCTCAAAAGCATCCCGGGCCGCACCCTGCAGACGCACCGGCACCATGAAATAAGGAGTTCCCTCGGGGCAATGCTGCCGCACCAATTCGATTTCGGGTACCGATGCGCAGTCAAAATGCCTGACACCCCCCTCATATAACAAGTGGACAACCAGCGGATGATCATTAGACTTCTCCGCATACAGCACGCGGCCGGTATATCCCGCGTCTTTATCGCGCGCCGTCTGGCTTTAGTCTTCCGGG
>JANOGQ010000222.1:0-2455 GCA_031406105.1 Lysobacterales bacterium
ATGGCCGGTGCGGATTTCATCAAAACCAGTACCGGCCATCATGCAAACCCAGCTGGCCTTGGCAATATTACTCAGGGTGGCCAGCTCGCCGGTGGCGAGTATGGCTTTCATATGCGCCTCGCCACAGGCTTCGCGATAGTCCTGCACTTCCTGGTACAGACCTTTCCAGTCGCCGGTCAGCACTTTGGCACGACTGATGACAATGTCAATTTCGCCAGCGCCCGCCGCTACCGACTCGCGCACCTGGGCCAGTTTCAGGGCCAGGGGAATTTGTCCGGCAGGGAAGCCGGTAGATACAGCCGCCACCGGTATACCACTGCCTTGCAATTCATCGACCGCTGTGGCGATCAGGTTGTGATAGACGCAAACGGCAGCCACTTTGATGTTCAGATCCGCTACGCCCAGGCCCTCCAGTATGTCCCGCCGTACCGGCCGGATAGCCTTCTGGCACAGGCGACGGACTTTACCTGGCGTGTCATCGCCCGCCAGCGTGGTGAGGTCTATGCAGGTGACGGCGCGCAAGAGCCAGGCGGCCTGGTAATCCTTTTTGATGGAACGACGCTTGCTCATGCTTGCGGTGCGGCGTTCAACAGCACTGCGGTTGACGCGGGTATGGCCAAACAGGTCAGGCTCAAAGGCCATACCCGGATTACGTTCCACCGGCGCTGCCGTTAGTGCATGAACATTATTACTGCTTACCTGCGACACTATGACCGCCTGAAAAGATATGGGCCTGCCATTATAGTGGCCCCCGCTGCAGAATTGCAGCTAGGCTGGGGGATTTGCATGTACTTCCCGCAGGCCTGAGAATGTCCGGCAGAACCGGCAAGTGAGTGAGCCTGATCGTTGTACTGATACTGGCCGTTTCGCGTAGCTTGATGACCGCCAGGAAGACCACCCAGACCAAGGAGCACCCAACATGAAACGCAGACAATTTGTGGCTGGTTCCGCCATCAGCGGAGCAGCACTGCTGCCGCTGGCCAGTTCGGCATGGAGCGGCAAGGCCTTTGCAGCGGAGGCCTCTGCAGCCAAGGCGGATCACATATTGATCAACTCGATGATTTACAGCATGGACCCGGCGCAACCCAGGGCTGAAGCGATTGCCTTGCTCGGCAATCGGATCCTGGCGCTGGGCAGCAATGAGGATCTGCTGGCCCTGCGCGGACCTTCCACACAGATCAGTGATGTGGGTGGTGCAGTGGTATTCCCGGGCTTTATCGATGCCCACAGTCATCCGGATGGTGCAAATGAAGTGACCGGAGCCGATGTCAATCTTCGCAGCATTGCCAGGATACAGGAGGCCATGCGAGCGCAGGCCGGCAAAACCCCGCCGGGACAATGGGTGATAGGTAACAAATATGACGACACCAAGCTGGCCGAAGAGCGTCCAGCCAACCGCTATGACCTGGACCAGGCTGTGCCCCTGCAAGCCGCTATTATCCGCCACCGGGGCGGCCACACGGCGGTGGTCAATTCGCGTGGACTGGAACTGGCCGGAGTTACCCGTGAAACTGCCGATCCTCCTGGCGGCCATTTTGGTCGTGATGAAAAGGGTGAGCTGACGGGCTTCGTCGCTGAAAAAGCATTGACTGATGTGATCGTGAAGGCAGGTGAGTGGCCAGAAATCACCCGTGCCGTGCGCCAGCAAGGCGTGGCCTATCTGACCGGACTGATGTCTGCCGCTGGCCTGACCTCAACCACCGATTCCTTCGGTGCCCTGGAAAGCCTGGTGGCCTACCAGGATGCCCGCGCTGCCGGTGAATTAAAAACCCGCCTGAGCTTTATGCCTTATGGTCCCTCGCCTTTGTTCGCCGACCTTAAAGCGGCAGGCTTACGCAGTGGTTTTGGTGATGAATGGCTGCGCTTTGGCGCGGTGAAATACTGGGCTGATGGTTCAGCATCAGAACGCACCATGCGCATGAGCACGCCTTTTGCAGGCAGGCCGGATGATTACGGCATACTCACCATGAACCAGGGCGAAATCGATGCGGCTGTGGACGATGCTGTAGCCAACGGCTGGCGCATCGGTATTCATGCCAATGGCGATATTGCCATCGACATGGTACTGAACGCCTACGAGCGTGCCTTGCAAGGCTGGCAAGGCCCCAATCCACGATTCCGTATCGAGCACTGTTCGCTGGTCAATCCCCAGCTTCTGCAACGCATTAAGGCCACTGGCACTGTGCCGACGCCCTTCTACACTTATGCTCATTATCACGGCGAAAAATGGCATGCCTATGGCGCAGACAAGATGGAGTGGATGTTTGCACACCGTTCTTTCCTGGATCACGGCATACCGGTAGCACCAGCTTCAGACTACACACCTGGCCCGTTTGAGCCAATGATGGCCATCCAGAGCATGGTCACCCGCAAGGATTTCAAAGGCCGGGTATGGGGACCCAACCAGCGCATTAGCGTCGACCAGGCCCTGCAGGTTTGCACAGTCAATGGCGCC
>JANOGQ010000244.1:0-12093 GCA_031406105.1 Lysobacterales bacterium
GTTTTTATCGTGGGTGATGTGGAGACTTAGTAATTATGTATGCCATCAACCAGATAAGCCGGGTTTACTGACCTGCCAGGCGCCAATTGAGATAATGGGACCACACCAAACGTCAGTTGGACTCTAGCTTGATGAACAAAAACTACCGCAAACCACTACCAGACACCGAACTGGATTATTTCGATGCGCGTGCCGCAGTTGAAGATATCCAGCCAGGAGCTTATCAGGGCTTGCCCTATACCTTGCGGGTGTTTGCCGAAAACCTTGCACGACGTTGCGATCCTGAGATGCTGACGGCTTCTTTAAAACAATTGATTGAGCGCAGGCGCGATCTGGATTTTCCGTGGTTTCCGGCGCGGGTGGTCTGTCACGATATTCTGGGTCAAACAGCCTTGGTCGACCTGGCTGGTTTGCGTGATGCAATTGCGGCCAGAGGCGGCGATCCGTCCCAGGTCAATCCGGTAGTGCCTACGCAGTTGATTGTGGATCACTCGCTTGCGGTAGAGCACGCGGGTTTTGAAAAGGACGCTTTCGGCAAGAATCGCCTGATAGAAGACAGGCGCAACGACGATCGTTTTCATTTCATCAACTGGACCAAGAGCGCGTTTGAAAATGTTGATGTGATCCCACCCGGCAACGGCATCATGCACCAGATCAACCTGGAAAAAATGTCGCCTGTTGTGCATGCCCTCAATGGTGTGGCCTTTCCCGATACGCTGGTGGGTACTGACAGCCACACATCGCATGTCGATGCACTCGGTGTGCTTGCCATCGGCGTGGGCGGACTGGAAGCGGAAAGTGTGATGTTGGGGCGCGCATCCTGGATGCGTTTGCCGGATATCATCGGTGTGGAACTAGCTGGGCAAAGCCAGCCTGGAATCACTGCTACGGACATTGTTCTCGCTATTACAGAATTCCTGCGCAAGGAAAAAGTAGTGGGTAGCTACCTGGAGTTTTTTGGCCCGGGTGCCGACAAACTGACCATCGGTGACCGTGCCACGATTTCCAACATGACACCGGAGTATGGCGCCACTGCTGCCATGTTCTATATTGACCAGCAAACCATCAACTACCTGCGGCTGACTGGCCGGGAAGAGGAGCAGGTAAAGCTGGTTGAGATTTACGCCCGACACACCGGATTGTGGGCAGATGATCTCAAGGCTGCGGAGTATGAGCGCCTGTTGAAATTCGATATCAGTACCGTCGGCCGCAATATTGCAGGGCCGTCCAGCCCTCATAAGCGTGTGTCGACCTCGGATCTGACCAGCCGCGGCATCAGCAGACCCTACGAGCAGGTCGAAGGCTTGATGCCCGACGGCGCCGTGATCATCGCTGCGATCACGAGCTGCACCAATACCAGTAATCCCCGCAACGTGATCGCAGCAGGTCTTCTGGCACGCAATGCCAATCAGCGTGGACTGAAGCGCAAACCCTGGGTCAAAACCTCTTTAGCTCCCGGCTCCAGGGCCGTGCAGCTCTACCTCGAAGAATCCGGATTGCTTGCGGAACTGGAGCAGCTGGGCTTCGGCATCGTCGGCTTTGCCTGCACTACCTGCAATGGCATGAGCGGTGCGCTGGATCCTGCAATCCAGAAGGAAATCATCGAACGCGATCTGTATTCAACGGCTGTGCTGTCCGGTAACCGCAATTTCGACGGTCGCATCCACCCTTACGCCAGGCAGGCGTTTCTGGCTTCTCCGCCGCTTACGGTTGCTTATGCAATTGCGGGCTCCATCCGTTTTGATATTGAAAGCGGAGTGTTGGGTATTGATCAGCAGGGCAGGGAAGTGCGGCTGGCCGATATCTGGCCGAATGATGATGAGATTGACGCCATCGTGGAGCAAAGCGTGAAACCCGAGCAGTTCAGGGCGGTTTACGATCCCATGTTCCTGCGCCAGAAAATGACCCATCAGGCGATTAGCCCACTATACAACTGGCGCCCCAAAAGTACCTACATACGCAGGCCGCCCTATTGGGAAGGTGCCTTGGCCGGACAGCCCAACCTCAAAAACATGCGTCCGCTGGCTGTGCTGGGTGACAACATCACTACCGATCACCTGTCGCCCTCCAATGCCATCATGGCCAACAGTGCAGCGGGTGAATACCTGACCCGCATGGGTTTACCCGAAGAAGATTTCAATTCCTATGCCACGCACCGGGGTGATCACCTGACCGCACAACGCGCGACTTTCGCCAATCCGCGTTTGCGCAATGAGATGGTTGTGATTGATGGCGAGGTGAAGGAAGGCTCAATGACGAGGATAGAGCCCGAAGGCAAAATCAGCCGCATGTGGGAAGCCATTGAAACCTATATGGAACGCAAACAACCTCTGATCATCGTGGCCGGTGCCGACTATGGCCAGGGTTCCTCCCGTGACTGGGCTGCCAAGGGCGTGCGCTTGGCTGGAGTCGAAGCCATTGTTGCCGAGGGGTTTGAGCGTATACACCGTACCAATCTGATTGGGATGGGTGTCTTGCCTCTGGAATTCAGAGCCGGTGAAACACGCCATACCTATCGTATTGATGGTACGGAGACTTTCGATGTGCTGGGTGCACCGGAACCCAAAGCAATGGTGACACTGGTCATCCATCGCAGGAATGGCGAGCAAGTGGAAGTTCCGGTGCTTTGCCGTTTGGATACGGCAGAGGAAGCCTCCATCTACACAGCAGGCGGCGTATTGCAGCGCTTTGCCCAGGATTTCCTGGAGTCAGCTGCAGCTTGAGTCGAATGCGAGTATTCAAAAAAATGAGTCATGCACCACAGATCCGGATTCCCGCGACTTACATGCGCGGTGGCACCAGTAAGGGGGTTTTTTTCCGCTTGCAGGATTTACCTGTTGCGGCACAAACCCCCGGTCCTGAGCGAGATGCCTTGCTATTTCGCGTGATCGGCAGCCCCGATCCTTATGGCAAACAAACAGATGGTATGGGAGGTGCTACATCCAGCACCAGCAAAGCGGTCATTCTGTCATCCAGTGACAGGGTGGATCACGACGTCAATTACCTGTTCGGGCAGATCGCCATCGACCGGGCCTTTGTCGACTGGAGCGGCAATTGCGGCAATCTCTCAGCAGCTGTGGGGCCGTTCGCGATCAGTAGTGGCCTGATTGACTCCAGCCAGGTGCCGCAAAACGGTGTAGCTATAGTGCGTATTTGGCAGGAGAACATAGGCAAAACCATAGTGGCTCACGTGCCCATGACAAATGGCCAGCCGCAGGAGACCGGCGATTTCGAGTTGGATGGCGTGGCATTTCCCGCCGCAGAAATACAACTGGATTTCATGGATCCTGCGGACAGCGAGGGCTCACTTTTTCCCACCGGCAACATTGTTGACGAACTGGAGGTGCCTGGCGTCGGCCGCTTCCCGGCTACTCTGATCAATGCTGGTATCCCGACGATTTTTCTTAATGCATCAGATATCGGCTATCGCGGTACCGAGCTCCAGGCCGACATCAACAACGACGAGCAGGCGCTTGCCCGCTTCGAAACCATTCGGGCACATGGTGCTGTGCGCATGGGCTTGATTCAGCAGGTGGCAGAAGCGGTGGGTCGGCAGCACACACCCAAGCTGGCTTTTGTGGCCAGAGCCGCATCCTACAAAGCTTCCAGCGGTAAAGTCGTAAAACCGGCAGATATAGATCTGCTGGTAAGAGCCTTATCCATGGGTAAGTTACATCACGCCATGATGGGCACTGCTGCAGTGGCCATCGGAGCAGCTGCGGCCGTGCCGGGTACGCTGGTTAATCTGGCTGCAGGTGGGGGCGAACGACAGTCAGTCCGTTTCGGACACCCATCGGGCATCCTGCGGGTGGGTGCAGAAGCCAGGCGACAGGGGAGCATCTGGACGGTGACCAAAGCCAGCATGAGTCGCAGCGCCCGGATTTTGATGGAAGGCTGGGTGCGTGTCCCGGCCTGAGAGTCGCGCATGACTCATGCAGTTTCACAGGATGCTCAAACTGACTCGCTCAGCAAGCTGCAAGCCAGGGTAAAGCAGAATCCGAACGATGGTGCTGCCTGGCTGGCCATTGCGCAGATACTCGCCCACACGAAGTCCGGTCCTGATCTCAGCATGGCGATACGCAGAAGCATTGAACTGCTGCCCGAAGACTACCAGGCATGGCTGTTAGCGGGTCTGGAAATGCAGCAAAGCCGGGGAACTTCCACCGCGCTGCAGTGGTTGCATCACATATCCCAGCAACGCCCCGGACTTGCAGCCCCTCGTTTGGCCAGAGCGCAACTGGAAATCGCCGACCTGGCTGCAACAGCAGCCCAGAGTTTTCAGTCAATCATCGAGGACTTTCCCGCAGATGCCCGGCCTCATTTGCTGTATGCAGAGCTTTTGCAGAATCAAGGCCAGTTGCATGCTGCGGGCGATCAACTGGAAATGGCCTTGAACATCAAACCTGAAATCGCCCGGAACTGGGCGGCGCTGGCTATGATCCGTCTGGCCGAGGGTCGTTATGATGCGGTTGTCTCTGCGGCCACTAAGGCCCTGAATATAGACATCCTGGCCAAAGAGGCGCGTATGTCCCGTGCCCAAGCCTACCAGCAGGCAGCACAATGGCAGCCGGCGATGGAGGATTACCGCGAATTACTCAAGCTAATGCCGGACAATCCTTACATATTGGTGGGTTTAGGGGCCTGTCTGGCGGGTAGCGGCGACTTTGATGCGGCACTGCTAGCGCTCAACAGGGCACTGCAAATCAAACCGGATTTCATAGAAGCGACTCTCAATATTGGCCTGGTGCTGGCCAGCCAGGGCAAAAATTCCGTGGCACTCGACCATTTCACGAAGTTACTGGCGCAAAGTCGACTGCCGGATGCATTGCGGGATCAGGCCTTGGTAACGCAGACAATATTGCTGGAGCAACAACGCCTGCCCGCCTTGCTGGCCAAAGTTGCAGAAAATCACAATCTGCAGGAATTGCAAAATGCATTGCAATCGGCGCCCGAAATCCTGCTGCAAACTGACCCACAAACGGAAACAGTTCTGCGTGACATGGCACTAGCCAGCCAACAATTCACATTGCAAGTTCCTGACATAATGCATGGTCTTGAAAGACATCACGCAGCATTTGTGGAAGCCTGCTTGCTGAGTCGCACAGCCAACAACGCAGCCGAAATGGCCAAGCTATGGCAGGCCCAACAGCAGCATGAGACAGAAGGTCGAATGTTGTGTTCAGCTGAACAGAATCTACGGACTGTCTGGAAGCTTGTCTTGGATCGCCAGCGCTTGTGTGCCTTGCAGACCAACCAGGGCTATGGCGAGGCCTTGTTGCGTTATTGGCATTTCCGGATGTTTGAAAAAACGGCAGGATACTTGCCTGGGCTATTCAAGTTTGCCCCCAACAACATCGGGCTACATCAAACCACAGCGCCGCAACAGGTGATCAGGTCTGTTCAGTATCTGCTGGATGAGATTTATTCGTCTTTGCCCGCTGGCTTGAGCCGAGCTGCATTAATTCTGACGGCCATCGGCCGGATTCATGCATTCGTTGATGGCAATGGCCGAATGGCAAGGTTCCTGTTTGGGTGGGAACTGGAATGCGCTCATTTGCCGCCTATCCAGTGGACTCCAGACTTGCGCATAAACTTGATCCATTGCCTGAACGAGGCGAAGTATGAGAATAATTTTGGAGCGTTCCAGGAAGGTCTGCAGCAAGCGGCAAAAAGTACTGAAACCCTGTTCAGGGATTTTTCCGAGAGATTGGCTCAAATCTGAACGGTTTAGCCAGTGCTCCTGGTTTTCTTGCCCTCAGCTTTTTTACCGACAGTTTTCCTGCTGATTGTTTTTTTGTTCGAGGCTTTCTTGCGGGCCACTTTTTTCTGCAGAGAAACTTTTCGGTCGGGACTGCTGGCCGGTGGTTTGCTTGCCTGCCCGGTAGAAATGCCGCCTGCCAGTTCCAGTTCCTGCAGCGCCGTTTCTATATGATCGATCAGATGCTGGATTTGCGGAACAGAATGGCGACAGGCCACGATGCCAAAATCCAGATTGCCATTATTGCTCAACAGGGTGATATTCACGGCGAACCCATCAAAGGGAATGGATACCGGGTACATACCCTCCAGCCGGGCGCCATTCCAGTACTGCGCCTGTCGAGGGCCAGGTACGTTAGAGATGACGGTGCTGAATGCCGGAAACTTTCCTGCAAGGCCCGCCAGGGTAAGCATCAACATAGGGGCCTGCGTGATCGCCGTATAAACCTGTGCTTCGCGCGCGCTCATGCCTTGCAGTTGTTGTTTGCCTGCGCGCATAGATTCTTTGATTACCTGCATACGCTTGGCCGGGTCATTTTCATTGGTGCCCAGATCGGCGGTAATGAAGGCGACTGCGTTGGCAGTATCCAGATCGCTTGCATCTCGTAAAGATATGGGGGCCATGGCTTTCAGTGAATGGGCAGGCAGAGCTTGCTGTTCCTGTAATTGCAACCTCAGGGCGCCAGCGCAGGTGGCCAAAACCGCATCGTTGAGTGTGCCGCTGAAGGCTTTTGCTATCGCTTTGAAGCGATCAATGGGCCAGGACTGAGCGACGAACCGCCGCGCACCGGTTATCTGCGTATTCAGGCGGGTTTTGGGTACCTGGCGCCACGGCACGGTGAGCTTGTCACCCATGCCTACCCACACTCCGGCATAACGGCGTAAAGCATTTGCTACGTTAAAGGCGCCACCCATCTGTTCGCGCAGGAATTCTGCTACCGCCATGATTTCATTTTCCCGCGGCTCCACTTCAGGCTGAGGTTTGATGTCCAGTTTCCTGCGGTATTGTTCAAAGGCCGCCTGGGTGAAGGGTGATCCTTCCAGGCGGGTGCGTGGATTGGCAGAAAACATGCTTTGCACCAGGTGCATGCTACCCACACCGTCTATGGCGCAGTGGTGCATTTTGAAATAAGTGGCGAACTGGCGGCTTTGCAGTCCTTCGATCAGATGCAATTCCCACAGCGGGCGCGAGCGGTCCATCAGCGAGCCATGCAGTCGCGAGGCCAGTGCAAACAGTTCACGATAGCGACCGGGTTTGGGTAGTGCAGAGTGGCGGATGTGGTAGTCCCAATCCAGTTGCTCATCCACTTCCCAATGAATGGGGCCCAGGCTGCCCAGCGGGCCGGTTCTGAGCTTATGGCCAAAGGGATGACGCAAAGGCTCGTCGGTTCTCAAAGTCTCGCGCAAGTTACTGAGAAACGTTGTGTCATCGACACCTCGTGGCAGTGAGAACAAACTGACAGAGGCAACATGCATGGGCGTGCGACGTGATTCGTTGATCAGGAAAAACGAATCAATCAAGGACATCTTGCGCATTCCACTACTCCGGCTGCCGATTCAAAATTTCTGATTACTCTATCAGCCCTAGCGGCTGCGCCCATGCCCCTGGTGGGTTATTCATGGACAGGCTGCTAGATGCCCACCTTCGCCAGCATATCCATGATTTCCCTGAGAAAGCGCTCTGCGGTTGGATGTTTTGCTGCAAAGCGGGTTTCCAGGGCTTGAGCCCGGCTCAATACGGATTCGTATTCATGGGTGGCCGCATCTTCTCCACTGAGACGCTGCAGATCGTCTTCCAGTTCCTGCAACAAGGCCGCGGTTTCTGTGTCTACAGAGTCTGTCTTTTCCAGTTCTTCATTCAGTTTCTTTAAAAGTTCGTTCAGTTTGCTGTCGTTCATGATCATTCGTGTCCCTGGTGAGTCGATATGTGATTAAGGGTATCACTGTCGACCATAATTGGCTGATCCACAGGATCAATTACCCATAGTGTCTATTGTAATGCGGGCCAGAATCAGGCCTGGAAGTTTTACTGGAGCATAGCCGATCAAAGACCTAGAATCCTGTGATTCTCCAGCCAACAATACAGGTATACCTATCATGAGTCCCCCGGGTACTTTATCTGCCAGTGAACTGCTGGAATTTCGTCAGCGGCTGGATGCCATTGACGATGGCATTATCGATCTTATTGCCGAGCGTCAGGCCGTGGTGACGACCATTGGGGAGCACAAGCTGCAAACCGGCGCTCCTTTGCGGCATTACGCGCGGGAGCTGGAAGTGATCGAGCGTGGCATGGCGCGGGCCAAGTCCAGAGGCTTATCCGGGAGGCTGGCTCGTGAGGTGTTGGAGATACTGATCCACCATTCCCTGGGCAACCAGGAAAACCATCAGCTGGCGCGCTCAGATCACGGGCTGGGGCAATCAGCATTGGTGATCGGAGGGGCAGGCCGTATGGGGGAATGGATGTCCCGCTACCTGGATATGGTGGGCTATGACGTGCTGATTGCCGACCCTTCTGCACGCGAATCCGCATTCAAGCGTATTGCAGACTGGGAAAGCCGTATCAATGATTTTGACCTGCTGGTCGTGGCTGTGCCGCTGCGTCCGTCCAATACCGTCCTGCAACGTCTGGCAGAACTGAAACCTCGCGGCCTGGTATTTGATATCGGTTCTTTGAAGAGCCCCATGCGCACTGGCCTGGAAGCGCTGCGAAAAGCGGGCAGCCGGGTATGCTCGGTTCACCCCATGTTCGGTCCCAATGAGATTGGTCTTTCTGGCAGGCACATACTGTTCGTTGATGTGGGTCACGCCGAAGCCACTGCGCAAGCGCGGGCATTATTTGCCCACACAGCAGCCGAACGGGTAGATCTCAGCCTGGAAGAACATGATGAAGTGATGGCCTGGGTATTGAGCCTGTCACATATGGTGAGTATTGCCTTTGCCTCAACGCTGGCCGGCAGCGGCGCGGCCGTGCCCCTGTTGCAACGGATCTCCTCCAGCACCTTCAATGCCCAGCTGCGGGTAGCGGCGCAGGTGGTCTCGGAAAATCCACATCTCTATTTCGAGATTCAACAGGGTAACAGCAAGACAGCAGAAGTCATTGGCCATTTCCGACGTGTACTGGATGCTTTATCTGATGCGGTAAATCGTGGTGATGAAGCCAGCTTTACCCAGGCCATGGATGAGGCAAATCAACGCATCAATTCAAAGTGAGTGCAAAAACGATCCGACAGGCTGCCAGCTGTAAAATCAACCGAGCAGACGGTAGGCTGCGGCCCGCCCTAGCAGCACTGCTCCGACCAACTCGAAACGCTGTTCCGTTGAAGCGAAATATTCACGCGCTGCGCGAAATTCGTGTTGCTCGTAACCTTCATAGGCCAGAAAGTCATCAAAAACCAGCAGGCTGCCCGGGCAGGCTTTGCAGATGCTTCAGAGCAAGAGCCGGCTTTCCCCGGTCCAGCTGCATTACGGCCAGGAGGTGATTTATTGTTGCCTGCTCTGGCCAACGACGATGTGCCAACAACAGCGTCTTTTCGCGCAGGTCCAATTGGCCCAGCCGCAATAAAGCACGGCAGTAGGCCAACAAGAGCTCAAGATTTTGCGGCCAGCGTTCCAGCGCTGCAGCAAAATTGGCCAGAGCCACAGCATATTTTCCGCTCTGCCACTGCAACTGTGTTTGGCTGAGAACCACTTCAGGGGAATTCTTGTTTAGTGGAGCCAGCAACTGATGTGCCTCAGTGAAAGCACCCATGTTTCGCAAGGCGTGTACCAGCTGCAACTGTGCACTGCGATCGCCAGCCTGCATACTTGCAGCTTGCATAAGGAATTTCACGGCGGCCGGCTGGTCACCCTGGCGGTGCGTTATGGCCGACATCAGCATCAGGGCGCCGGGCTGCTGTGGTCCGGCGCTGATGAGCTCAGCGCAAAGGGCTTTGGCCTGATCGAGTTGGCCTTGCTGGAGTAAGCGGAATGCATGACTGAGTTGCATCAGCCGATTGTACCCAAACTTGGCCTGAGGGCAGAGAGCGCTGGGCGGAGGTGCGAAGCTTGAGACTTACCGCTGCTTGCGGGACAATAATCCCCATATTCAATTTCTTGTCATGCCAACCTACTTCCCGACATCAAGTCAGGCGAGTATCAACCGGAATCAGGTATGGAAGCAGTGGTCTGGAGCTGACAGCAAACTCTGTCAGTACGCTTTTTATGGAGAAAAATCAATGAGTTCTATACGAATTATGGGCTGTCTGCAGATCTTGGCTGGTATCCTGGCCTTTGTGACCACCAGTGCGCAGGCTGATCAGGTCATCATGAAAAATGGTGATGTCATCAGCGGTAAAGTCACTCGAATTGCAGATGGCAAAGTATGGATACAGCCCAGTTACGCAGATGAATTTGGCGTTGCTGCGGGTGAAGTCCAGAAAATGGAAGCCGATTTGATGTTTGAGGTTGAGTTAGCAGAACAACAGAAAGTTAAGGGTCAGTTCCAGCTTTCGCCTCAGGGAGAGCAACAGCTGCTGGTAGACGGCGTTGCTCAGGCGCTGGACCTGACTTCGGTGGCACAAGCTGTTGAGCCTGAACCCTATTTCACCCGTACCTCAAATGCCGAAATCAACGCAACGTTCAATTCGGGCAATACCGACAGTCAGAGCTCGCTGATCTACGCAGATACCCGCGTCAAGCTGGGTGAACATCGGCACTACGCAAACATCAGTTTCCGTCGCGACGAAACCAATGACATCAAAACCAAGGAGCAGGATCTGTTCAATTACAACTACAACTGGTTGTTCAACAGGCCCTGGTTCATGGGCGGCTCCTTCACTTACGAACGAGATCCCATCAAGGAACTGGATCATCGCTATACCTTTGGTCTCTTGTTCGGTCGCGATATTTTCAATGATGCAGGAAGATTCCTGTCTGTCAGCACAGGTGCTGGTTGGTCCGACGAAGAACAATCGGGAATTTCTAACTCCGGTGGTGTAGGTTTGTGGAAGCTGTTCTATAACCAGAATCTGGTTGAAGGCAAGATGTCATTGTTCCACGACCATAACATCACTTACCAGTTCTATGCTGAAAACAACGCCATTTTCAAATCCAATACGGGATTCCGCTTTGATGTATACAAGAATATTTATCTGACTACCTCTTTGCGCTATGACTATGAAACTGAACCAGCGCCCAATGCATCTGAGGATGACTTGACCTTTGCTTTAGGCGTGGGTGCTTCATTCTGATTGGATTATGCTGGCCCGGGGGCGGCTCTGAATCATTCAGGGCCGTTCAGGGGGTGAATATCTGCTGAACGGCACAACAGTTTCTATCAGTCAACTTTCCAGTTAAGCAGTTTGGGATCAGTTCGCTCGAGCAGTGGCGCCGGAACGTCAGCCAGGCTCATTTCTGCTTCGCAAGCTACAGTGCCGTCAGGCAGATAAATCCGGCCGCTGGCTTTTCCCAGCCTGCCGCGCAGGCGAGTGATTTTTCCGATGATACGCAGTGGTGTTTCTACCGCAACCGAATGTCGATATTTCACCTTGAGCGTGACGGACATCATGAAATGGTGGTGGTCAGCGATCATGGCTACCCTGCCGACCACCTCGTCCAGCATCGCTGCCTGTATGCCTCCATGAACAATGCCAGGATAGCCCTGATATCGTTCCGGTACAGTGTATTCACTGACTACCTCGTCTTCGCCATTGTCATAAAACCTCATGTACAACCCGACTGGATTATTGCGGCCACAGATGAAGCATGAGTCGGTGCTGGGCTGTTTGTGCATGGCGGGTCTTCTTTGTGTTCCGGATCGGCAGATAGTAGCACTCACCGACACATTGCCCGCGCAGTGCTTAACTTGCATAGTCGTACCGACAATCCCGTTTTATCCATTAAAAAATTGTAAATTTTGTAGCATTTAGGGATAGAATCAGGTTGCGCATAACTACCCTTGGGGTAACAAAAAATGTCGATACTAATAGTCAGGAGATTAAGTTCCTTCGCCTCGAAGCTCACCAAGCCCACACCACTTTCATTGTTTGTAGCTTTTGGTCTGGCGTTTTCCAGTTCTGGCCTGCTGGCTCAAGAACAGGACGAAGAGTTTTCAGGTTCCAGTTCGGCCTTGCTGGAAGAAGTGGTTGTGACTGCCCGCAAACGTGAGGAAATGTCGCAGCAGGTTCCCATCGCCATATCAGCATTCAATTCATATCAGTTGGAAGCCTTGAAAGTCAGAAGTGTTAAAGACCTGACGGTGGGCATGCCTAACGTTGCTCTGGATGAGGTAGGAACGATCAAAAGTGTCGCCAACTTCACAATACGTGGCTTGGGTATCAATAGCTCCATTCCTTCCAT